>CAYYUU010001328.1:0-2014 GCA_964474955.1 uncultured Alcaligenaceae bacterium
GGTTGTTCTAAAGGTGGCAAGTGCTGCGGAAAAGGCTGCTCGAAAGCTGGCGGTGCCAAGGGTGGCGGAAAAGGCGGCGGTGGCAAAAAAGGCGGTGGCAAAAAAGGCGGCGGATCGTCTGGTGGTGGTAAGAAGGGCGGCGGAAAAGGGGAAGAGAAAAAAGAAACCCTTCCGGCCCGAGAGCGAATCCAGGAAGGCCAACAGCACCAGCAGGACGCCAGCAAGAAGATCGGTGAGAACAAGGAAGGCAACGACAAGGCCACCCAAGACCAGGAAGAAGCCATCAAGGATCTGAAAGAGGCCAAGAAGAAACTCGAAGACATCATTCGACAACTTCGCGAGCAAGAACTCGAAAGGGTCCTGGCGAGCCTCCAGTCCCGCTGTATCAAGATGCGAGACGATCAAATCGTGGTTCTCGACGCCAGCAAATTGTTGAAAAACAATATTGCCAAGACGCCCAAGGCCAACACAACGAAAGTTCGTGTCAACGAACGCGAATCGATCCGGTTGGCCGGGGAAGAAGAAAAGATCGTCAAGCAAGCGACCGACGCCATCCAAATGCTCGAGGCCGAAGGGTCTGCCGTGGCCTTCCCCGAAGTCTTCAAGCAACTGCGAGAAGACATGATTCAGGTCCAGGAACGCTTCAACGAAATCAAAGTCGATACGGTCACCATCGGAATCGAACAAGACATCGTGAAAACCCTTGAGGAAATGATTGAAGCCCTCAAGAAGGCCCAGAAGGACCTGAAGAAAAAGAAGAAAAAAGGTGGCGGCAAAGGAAAAGGCAAAGGAAAAGGCGGGAAGAAGGACGAGAAACTCCTCGACCTCATCGCCGAGTTGAAGATGATCCGCGCCATGCAGCTTCGCATCAACCGACGGACGCAAACCTACGGGAAAGCGTACAAGGGTGAGCAAGCCAGCGACCCCACGATCCGACGGGAGTTGCGTGAGTTGGCCGATCGACAGTTGCGAATCGTCGGCGTGACGAACAAAATCGCGACTGGCGAGAACAACTAACGCCAAGGATCGTTTTGAATTCGACGGCGCTCGCATCGGTTGATGAGGGTGCCGTCCACAAATTCTGAGAAAAGTATTCGGTTTTGAGATCCGGTTGCGGCTTCCATTCTCGCTTCCCGGATAGGACCCTTGGAAGGTAGAATCGAAAGAACAGTGACGAGTTCTTCCTTTGCCTCCACGAAATCGTGATGAACATTTGTCTTTTGCCAAACCGTATAGTGTTTAAGAGGTGGGAAACATGTTGACTCGTTCCTTGCTGTTGGCCGCACTCGTAGTTTTCGTCGGCGGTCAAGTAGCCCACGCACAAAACAAAGGTGTTGTAGATTTCGGTGGTTTGGAAGCCATTGACACGAAGACGGCCCAAGCGCAGGCCGAAAAGTGGATCAAGTCGACTGGCAAGGCCGTCGACAAGAAAGCCCTCGCGGCCATCTGGAGCCGAGAAAACCGCACGATCCTCGATCGCATCTCCGACACGTTGGCTCTCGGCAACCCCGAAGCCGCAAAGCTCTTGAAGGACGCCGCGAACCCGCTCGTTCCGGCCCCCACGAAAATTCCGGAAGTGTTGACGAACAAGAAAGAAAATTCTTTCTTCCGAAACAATTTGGCGTTGGCGTATGCTCGACACCTCTCGCACCGTCGTGTCTTCGAGCAAGCCCTCGCTGCCCTCGAAACGACCAAAGCCGAAGGCGTGGCTGACCCCGGTTCCTACCTCTTCTACCGCGCCGTTTGCGAACACGGCTTGCAACAAAAGAGCGAAGCCAAGACGAGCATCAGCCGACTGATCGACCAGGTCCTCGACGCTCCCGAGCGGTACCGAACGGTGAGCATCCTCATGCTCTTGGACATGCAAGCCTGGCAAACACAAGACCTCCCCGCCGTTGGGCGTTTGATGAAGGACTCCGAGCGTCGCCTTCGACTTGCTCGGGCCAACGGCACGACTCCGAAAATCCAAAAGAAAATCATTCGTCGCCTCGATGAGCTGATCAAGAAGCTCGAG
>CAYYUU010001329.1:0-2014 GCA_964474955.1 uncultured Alcaligenaceae bacterium
TTATGGAATTTCAAAAAGTGCAAAACACTAGTCTGAGAGTGGCTCGGGCTTGGGTTGGGACCGACAACAACACCGATATTGCCAGTTTCAAACCGGAAACCCCAACCAATGGAACAAACCCAAACGAGATCCGCTCTATTTCGTTTCGCGTTCCCAGAGAAGCATCTCTTGGGCGTCCTTTCGCGGAGCGAAAGGCGACACTCAAAAACCAAGACAGGCGTCCTTTCGTGGAACGAAAGACGACACTCTACAAATGCGACACCTCTTTATCCGCCCGCCCGAGCTAAAAGCAACTCTCCCAGACGAAGTAAAAGGCAACTCATATCTATCCGTCCGTTCTTAGCGATACGCTCGGTTGTACAACACCCGACGCTTGTGCGAACGTGGGCCCATTACAAATGTCTTCAAACTGCGATGAATGAGCTTGAGTGTTTCTTCGTCGTTGGCCTTCTCAAGGGGAATTTGGAAGACGATCACGACCTCCTTGGTTTCTTTCTCCTTGGCGAAGTGGTATAACCGAAACTGGACGTTCGGAATCGTTTTTTCTCGCACTTCCATCAACCCCAGCTGGAATTTCAAAGTCGGGAGCGGAGGGTCGTCCATTTGGAAGGGCTCGATCGCGACCAAGGAGTCGTCGGGGTCGGGGAAGAAGAACTGGACGGTCTTCGGTTTGTGTTTGTATTCGGCAACATAGAAATCCTGGAGCCCGGCTGCGACCTTTTGGAGAAACGTCAGTTCGCGTTTCTTGTCCTTGCCGTTCTTCGTCGTATTGCCCCTGGGCGGTTCATCGGGCTGTTGGAGTTGTTGATTGGTGCCTTGGTTCGGTGTGGTGGCGTTTGGAAGTGGTTTTCTCGCCAGAAAGAGGTTGTAGTTGTCCTTGCCTGGGTAGCGAAAAACGAGCTTTCCCGGCCCCCACGGATATTCGTCTAGTTTCACGGTCGAAGAGATGTAGGCCGGAGGACGGTAGAAGATTCGATAATTCGTAACGCTAGTGGCCTGTCCTTCCTGCACTGGGCCGGGAATCAGCAGCGGCGAGCCGAGTGAGGCCTGTTCTTCGTCCCACTTTTGAAGCCGGGCAATTTGCCGATCCATACGCTCTTGATAATTCGCCAGATCGCAGCCGAGCATCATAACGAACAATACACATATACAATAATACCAACGTTTCATGGAGATCGTCTCCGTGGTTTTCGGACTGACCGGACCAGACTTTCGCGATATTTTTTGCCACGATGAAACAACTCACCATTATCATCAAACCGTTCGTCACCGAAAAGGTCCTTCGAGCCATTTCGGAAATGGATGTTGTCGCCTGGATCGTCCAGGAGGCCAAAGGATATAGCCGACAAAAGGGATATCTGGATCGCTACGTGGGCAGTGAATATAGCGACGTTTACTTGCCCAAGGTGGAGGTCACGGTGTGGGTTCAGGATGACAAGGCCAACGAACTGGCCGAAAAAATTGTCCAAGCCGCACGAACGGGACGAATCGGCGATGGGAAAATCATCTCTGTGCCGTCGGCCTTGCCGGACCCGTTGGAGTTTTAACTCAACCGGACCCAACACCGGAAAGATTCGTTGCCACTCGGACGAACCAATTTGATCCAGATTGGCTCTGTGAAGGAGGACCAACCGGTATCGACTTGGTGGAGGAATGGAATGACGCGGGAAAAACTCAATGGGATACTCGTTCTCGATAAAGCCTCAGGCATGACGTCGCGCGATGCCGTGAATGCCGTGCAACGGTTGTTTCCGCGAAAGACAAAAATCGGACACGCGGGAACTCTCGATCCTCTTGCGACCCGTCTTCACATCGACGAACACCCACTGGTTGAGGCCGCGGGCGATCACCGCGTCGTCCTCGATCCGGCGGATCTCGTGGTGGCGGGCCGCGGTCAGCCGCGACAGGGCGCTGGGCCAGGTGTAGGCCGCCAACTGCTGACCCTCGTAGGCGGGAGCCAGGTAGTCGATCTCGTGGCGGCGGACCACGAAGATCCCGCCGATCGCGTGGTAGC
>CAYYUU010001330.1:0-2014 GCA_964474955.1 uncultured Alcaligenaceae bacterium
GGGGGAAAACGCCTGGCGATGGATGCTTGGAGTCGAAGCAATCCCAGCGTTGATTTATACGGTGATGTGTTTCGGTCTTCCCGAGAGTCCTCGTTGGCTCATCCAAAAGCAAGACGACCGAGATGGGGCTATCCGTGTTCTGGCACTCGCGCAGCCAAACGTCCCGCAGGAAGAACTAGACAAAACGGCGGACGAAATCAAAGGTTCGATTCTGACCGACACAACGACCTCGACGAAGTTCTGGAGCCGACGCTTGCGGACTCCGATTCTTCTGGCGTTCTTGCTTGCGTTCTTCAACCAACTCTCTGGCATCAACGCGATCTTGTATTTTGCGCCTCGGATTTTTGGACTCACCGGGCTCACGGAAGAAGCGGCGTTGTTGCAATCAGTCGGAATCGGAGTGACCAACTTGGCGTTTACGTTCGTCGGGCTCTGGTTGATCGACAGACTCGGACGGCGAACTTTGTTGTATATTGGTTCGGTCGGATACATCATTTCGCTTGGAGTCGTCGCGTGGGGTTTCCTGGCTTTCGCGCCACAATTCGATGTAGCCTCGAAAGCGATCGTCGTATCCGAGTTGGCAGACAAGACAACAGCCAAAAACGAAGAGGCCAAGAACGAACTCGCGAAGGAATTGGCCCAAGCGAAGGCCGGGTTGGTGGCTGCTGCCGCAAACCAGGACTATAAAGGAGATTCTGTTTCGATTCCAGAAAACGCCAATCCCTCGCAAGTCAAAGAAATCGCTGACAACGCGCTGTCACAAGCCTCGCAAGCTGCTGGCCTTGGCGGGCTCGTTGTTCTGGTTTGCATCTTCGCGTTCATCGCGGCTCACGCCGTGGGACAAGGAGCAGTGATATGGGTCTTTATCTCGGAAATCTTCCCGACGCAAGACCGCGCCGCAGGCCAATCCCTGGGCAGCTTTACGCACTGGATATTCGCGGCTCTGTTGACCTCTTTCTGTCAGGCGATGGTGACGGCATTCGCGCCAGGATAAGTGTTCCTGTTCTTCTGCGTCATGATGATCCTCCAACTCATCTGGGTGGCCGTCATGGTTCCCGAAACCAAGGGTGTGCCGTTAGAAGAGATGGAGAAGAAGTTGGGAATTCGATAACGACATCAACAAAGAGATTCCGCAAGCGATGGCGCGAAGGGAAAAAAGTCAACGGAAGGCAGGTCCCGATTCCGATCGTGTGCGACGAATTAACGTCTGCTGAAGGATGTCGAGCATCCAACGGTTGGGCTCCCTCATTAATTTTGGTGCTGCTTTGCTCAAAACTGGGATTTCACCAAGCGTCAACGGAGTTGAGCAACGAGATGCTCGCTGCCGACTTGGAACTCTCCTCACACAACACTCTCCAAGAGCCTCAAAATCGACTTTTCCACCTCGTTTTCACATTCTTATCATCCCCTCGTGATTAGAATCTTCGGTGATTGTTTTTCATTAGAAATGAAGTTATCTCGGGGAACCGGGATGATCCCGCCGAGTCCGCAATTCGACGTGTGATCCTTCCGGTTGGATCTCACGTGAGGAGATCTCACCCGCCATAACGACTCAGTTTCGTGAGCCTCCTCTTCTCACGGAGCTACTCGTGCGCCCTCACAGGAAATAGCCTCGGAGGGATGAACAGTCACGCGGCACGATGAGCCGCGTGGCGTACTCGCAAGGTCCCGTACCAGCCAAGATAGTTGTGCTTTTTCCGAGATTCGGAAGATTGCCTTCTCCCAGAATATCCGTTCGGTTCCCAGGTGCCTTTGGCCACGAAGGGAGCCGTTTGCCGCTTGTTGGGTTGATCTGTTTTCTTGCTCAAACTCGACGCAAGGGAGATAACCTTCCGACCCGCCGACATGTGCTTTGTGCGCGCTTGCTCACGATGACGTCGTTGGGGAACACGGCACCAAGCGGAATGTAGATGTCCTTTTTTCTCAGTTATTTCCAAGGTCCTCGAGGTTGCAAGTGTTGACGGCTGGGCATTGTTGTGAGAGCGGTTGGGGACAGTCCTCACTCCGAAGGCCA
>CAYYUU010001331.1:0-2002 GCA_964474955.1 uncultured Alcaligenaceae bacterium
CCGAGAGAGCGAAAAATGACGAGCGAAGCGGAAGCATCTCATTGGGAGCAAATCAAGGTTGGCGATTTGGTCACGCTTACCGACCAACAGACCATCGAGTTGCTCATGAAGGACAAAAAGCTCAACTTCTCGATGGGCGTCGAATTAACCGTTCGGGCGGTCGGGACTCTACGCGAACTGAACGACGCCGCGAAGTGGATCGTGTCGGAATTCGAGCCCATCCGAATCGAGGGCGAAGATTCCATTTGGTATTTGGTCGTGAAAATCGTCGACGACGTTTTCGACGTTCGAGTGATGTTCGTCCCCCACGATGTGCAACCGGGCAGCCGACAGGATTTGATCGACGCAGGACACACGTGGCTATTTTTGCCACCCGAAGACGAATCAAACTTCCACGTTGGCGAATTACAATTTACGGAGGCGATCGACCAAACCATCGACGGACAAGACGTCGTTTACCACATGAAACAACAGGGGATCTTGTATGCCGAATACGACGAGGCCCCTCGATTGCCCAACGTCACGTATCCGCAATTCGCAACCGTCGTGGAATATCGAACCGACGCCGACATCGATAACCCAGAAATCTTGCTCCTGGAACTCGGTGGCGTGAAGCCCTCGGATCGGCGGTTCGCCGCCACGTACGAAGAGGTCGAACGTTCCAATTGGCGTGCCGAGCAAGAGTCCAGAGAAGGCGGATTCATTACCATGTATCAGGGAACGAACGTCGGACTGAATGACGTGGAATTAATGCCAAGGTAGGAATCGCTGCGAACATCAAGCGGTTCACGATTGGTTTGGGTACGGTTTCTTTTTCAAAGTCCCTCGCCCCGCTTGCGGGGAGAGGGACTTTGAATTGTCCCCAACGCAAGGGGGAACCGCTCCAATTTCCTTGGTTGTTCCGTAGGGCCGGTTTGAAACCTGTCCTACGGAACAACACTCAACGCGGATTACCGATTTTGGCCGTCAAAACTCACTCTACCCAAAGGATTAACCTTATGAGTCATCTATCATCGCTGGCAGACGTTTACGAATCTCTCAAGACGCTCGGCTATGAAGCAGTCTTGAAGGACAATTCGGTCGCCGTCAAAGTCGGCGGGATCGCGAAACCATTTCCCGCCGTGATCACGCTCAACGACTCACACCAACATTTCCAAATTACTTGCATGCTCGCTTCGCTTGGGGATGTGGCCGAGAAAAACGTCACGAACTTCGCCATCGCCGCACTCGACGCGAACACTCGGATCGCCCCTTTCGCCTACGGTCTCATCTCCGAGGCGGATGACCCGAGCGCCGACGACATCAAGAAGTGGCCGGTCGTCCTGATCCATTCCGTACCCATCGGCGATTTTTCCCAGGGAGAACTCGACTCGGCGATGAAGTCATTGGTGGCGGCGCTCGTGGATAGTCAGACGTTGTTGGAATTGTTCAAGTCGTCGAAGTGAGAGAAATGAGAAAGTTGCTTTTCGCGGAGCGAAAAGTTGTTTTGTCTTTTCTGATTTTTCGCAAGCAGAGGAAGCCTGCAAAGCAAAGTGTCTGCACGCGAGAAAAGCAACTTTTCAAGGATCATCAACCCTTGGGTCCAAACACGAATTCATCTCAGTCGAAAAGAACACAGCCGGGCGAAGAAGGACCTTCGCCCGGCTGTGATGATTTCCGCTCAAATCTGAGCCGTTTCAGAGACTCCAGGTCTCTTACTCAATCAACGATACCTGGACCCCACTTTGCAAAATGCTGCTGAATGCTTTTTGCAGACGTTCGGCGCGTTGGTTCGTGTCGCCGTAAACACGCCGGTCGAGCGCGAAGTCTGTTGGGGTCGCCGTCTTGGCGGTGTTCCCGTAATACTGGATGGTCTGCAGGAACGTCAAGACGTTCGTCTGGTCTGTGCTCGGCTTGCCAGGGTTGAACAACTCGCCGAAGCCGATGGCGAAGACCTTGGCGGGCTTTCGCTCGGTCGAGAATCCCGGAGGACTGGCCGTGTCCAACGCCACGATCTGTTTGA
>CAYYUU010001332.1:0-2000 GCA_964474955.1 uncultured Alcaligenaceae bacterium
GTCTCGCCTTTCGCTCAGCGAAAGGCGAGACTCTCCGAAACGACACTGATTGATCCGCCAGCCCACCTTACTCTACACCGACTTTACGCGGAGGTTTGTTGCTGTTGTTGGCCCGCTTGTTGCTGTTGGGTTTCCACTTTGTTCTTCTTGCGGCCAGAGCCCAGACACGAGATAACACCATCAAGCCCGACCCAACGCCCGCTCCGAACGGTCACGAGGGCAAACAACGCCAACATCTCGATGATGTTCTTGTTGATGTAGACATAGTGCCCCTCGGCCTTGGGATTCGGTGGCCAGTTTGGCAACGGCGGCATGGCGGCAAAGAACATCAGGACCAACACGGCACCGAAGATGGCCGCGAATCGCGTACACAGGCCGAGAATGAGACATGCTCCCGCGATCGTCAGGCCCCAACTGACGATCAGGTCTCGCCAACGCGGTTGGGTCATGTCGCGAATGGATTCCCACCACGATTTCGTCGGCGGTTCCATTTCTTTTTGTTCTTCAGTGAGGACGCCACGCAGGGCCTTCTCCATGTCGAGCGTTTTGGCCTTCATGTCGGCCTTGAGGCTGTTATACGTCTTGATTAATTCCTTGTGAGCCGTCCGCAACTCGTCGTGAGCTTTCTCTCGAAGCTGTTGCTTGATACTCTTGAGTTGTTCGATTTTCTCGTTTTCGGTCAAGGGTGGGTCGTTGTTGCGGCGGAGTTCACCGATCAAGCGGTTTAGCTGCCGCTCGGCGTCCTTCTCGATCATCGGGCTGTACCGAGGCAATTTTTCCTTCTCGATCTTTTCGATCCGCTCGACCGTCTTTTTGTAATACGCCACACGAGTCGGAACGTTCATGGCGGCTTGGCCAGAAACCGTTGTCGAGATACTCGCGGGACGATTCGCCGACGTCTTCATCCAGTTGAGCGTCTTGGCCTTAACGTTTTCGAAGGCTTTCTTGACCTTCTCTTTTTGTGCCTCGTCGAGGTTGTAGTGTTCGACGAACCGATCGTAATAGGCTTGCCAGTCGGCAGCGAGCCCGGGCGGAAACGTGTTATTTTCCCCCAGTGTCATTTTGTCGATGGCCTCGGTGGTGGCGAGTTCGCGAAATTTCGGAGCGAGCGGCCCTGTCGCCGCACGAAGATAATTATCACTCGTCCAGGAAGGCTCTTGGATTTTGTCGACGCCTTCGACGAGCAGATGCCACCCGATGGCCAAACGGAGCAACACGAGAAAAACCCGCGTGGCCATGTTTGGTTCCATGTGTTTGACGCCGGTTCCAGTGGACACACGATGGGTCAGGTAAACGATAAGGCTGACCAGAACTGTCCCGGCCAGAATTATTGCGAGAGGGTCAGTGAGCCAATCTATCTGATTCATTTATCTTTGGGGGAGAGGGAATTACACAATTTGGCTTCGCACCGACGCGAAGTCTGCCAGACGGGATGAGTGGGATGCGAGCCGCCAACGTTCGTCCCGACATTTCTTCAGTTTATTTATTGTTGTCGATCCGAAATGCCAGTTCCAGCCGAAAGCTGAATTTCGTCTTCGGGAATGTTCATCACAATCGGTCGTACGGAAGAGGCATTCTCGGTCGCCGGAAGCAAGATCGCGCCGACGTCGGGATGTTTGGCGATGTATTCGCGGGTCTTGTCGACGCCCAGGATAAAGAACGCCGTGGCCAGTGCATCGGCGAGAGCCGCCGTCGGAGCAATCGCCGTCGCGCTCGTCAGACCTTCGGCGGGCCAACCGGTTCTGGGATCCAGAACGTGGCCGAGCTTGCGTCCTCGAAATTCTAGGTGTTGAAACGTCGCCGCCGACGTCGCCATTCCCCGATTTCGAATTCGCACGAAGCCCAATCGCTTTTCGGGTTCCCACGGATGACGCAGCCCGACTTGCCAACCCTGAAGCGTGCCTGGTTCACTCCCGAGTCCGTAAACGCTACTGTGCCCACCAAGCAAGAGTGCGTGCGGGACTTCCCAAACGCCGCGCAAAATCGCCGCGGCTTTGTCG
>CAYYUU010001333.1:0-1997 GCA_964474955.1 uncultured Alcaligenaceae bacterium
GACCTCATCATACTCACCTTACTGTATCTCTTTTGTACCAATGTGAGTGATGCTGGCTTGAAGCATCTCATAGACCTCAAGAACCTCACCAGACTGTATCTCGGGAACACCAAGGTCACGAAAGATGGAGTCAAAGAGCTTCAGAAAGCACTTCCCAAATGCAAGATTAGGCGATAGCCAGACGACAGGGATAACGTGACACGTGGACCACGTTTTGTTGAATTCACTTTCTTCAAACATCAATGGAGTAGTGGACAAATAAGTTCCGCCCTGGGGGTCGCTGGCAAATTGCAAGATTTCCACCCGTTCTGCTACAAATCTGCTGCCAGTCCTTTGCTGAGCCAGGAAAGAAAAGGCCTCTTCCTCAGGTCCGCGAAGAATGGTCTCGTCGCGGCTGGTTGAAGATAAAAGCAAGAGGACAGGAGGCGGCGTTTACGAATACGTGGCCGTAAGGCCACGCCTACAACATGCCGCCGTTCCGCGGCTCAAGTCATCGGAACTGGCCCATCCCCCCACGGAACCGGCGGCAACCCGCGTTCAATCCGCACCTCGTTGATACTCCGTATATTGTTCTTGATGTCCTCAAGTTGTCGTTCGACGACTTCTTTTTCGTGATTCCCAACGGGGTCTTCGCTCGTGACGAAAAGCCTTCCCGAGTCGTCGAACATCGGAATCAATCGTTCGTTGAGTTTATCATCGCGGCGGCGCAGGCGCGGTTTGATGGCCAGCATCGTGTGCATTTCTTTGGCCGCCTGGAGATTGGCCAGGTTGGTCTCGCCGGTCATGAATGGAATCGGCACGTGGAAGGCATTGCAGATATCTTCCTTCGTGGCCTGGGCTTCCGAGAGTGCGGCGATGTCGCCCATCGAGTGCGAGAGGATATCGATTTTCATGGCGCTTTCGGCGAACAACATCTTGCCCGCGCCGCCTCGTCGGAGCTTCATGGCCCATTGAGCTTCCAGACGGTCGCGTTCCTCGGGGCCCATAATCTCACCGGGTGAAACGATGGCGCTCGGAATGCCGACGTTGTCGTAGATGGCTCGACGGAAAGCGGTGTATTCGCTGTTCAAGGCTATCTGTTCATAGGCCGCTCGCAGCGGGGGATAGCCGTTGGTGTATGGGTCTCGCGGGTCCGGAAATCGGAAGGCGATGATTTCGTCGGGGTGAAACTTGGTTATAAGTTCATTGCCTTGGTACTCGTAGTAATCGACGATCCGCCGCGACACCGGATTCCGTTCAGGCACGACATATTGGGCCGGAAGTGGATAGATTTGTTCAGGCTGTCCGAACGCTCCCTTTTCAATCCACCAATACGCACATCCCATCGTTTCCAAGTATGTCTGCGTGAGTTCCCACAAATCAAAACTGTTATGTACCTCGTTGACCTGATTCAAGAGAGTTAATAGTGGGTGATCGATGACGGCTTCCACGCGCGAACCAAGTCCTTTGTTCGTGACGTCGCCCCAGAAAGATCCGTTGGGGACCGGTTTCGTCATACACTTCGGCTCGGGTTCGCCCGGTCTCGTCAACACATAGAGCTTTGGTGGATGGGCCGCACATACCGCAGCGTTGATGCTGACGCATGTATACGCGGTATTCTTGAGTTCTTGGAGAAGTTCCCGTTTTGTGGGCTCTCGATGTTTTTTATACGCGTCGATGAAGCCGTACGACTGTGATGGCGGAGTGATCTTCTGGGCGTTTTTGGTTTCCGTCCCGAAGAGCCATGTACGCAATTTGTCGAGCAATTTTATTCTCCGGGGGAGTTGTGCAAAGTGTGCAGGTCTACACTCAGATAATAGTGTTTTGGGAGAAATGATTCATGGAGAAATTTGGATCCTCGACCGTATTGCGAATGAGTGGAGCGATTGATCGTTTTTCGTAGGGTGGGGCAAGCACAGCGAAGGCACACCATTCTTTTCGGTGGGCCTTGGGTGCACTTGGCCCACCTTGGAAAACTTAGAAATTAGTCCCCGCACTTTCATCTTCCCAGAAGTTGT
>CAYYUU010001334.1:0-1995 GCA_964474955.1 uncultured Alcaligenaceae bacterium
CTGCCGATGGTAGCAATGCCGAAATTATCTTTTTTGTCTTGTTGTTCCCTTTTCTTTCGTACCGGACGAAAGCTGTGGGTTCTTCATCCGTCGATCACCCCTTGGCCGAATCAGCTCGGGCGATGATTCTTGCCGCCGAGCAGTCGCGGTCCGTGGTCGAAGTGCTGGCCGAAACGTGCCCCCACATCTATTCCCAAATCCAGAAAGTGCGCGATTGCCAACCACTCTTACAATTATGGGGACGTAGCCGGAACATCGATGCAAATGCGAACGAAGTGATCGTCCATCCGGCCATTTTACAAGCCATCGGCGAGGTGGCCGGTGTGTCGATGCGCGGAAACGTCGTCCACGCCGGACTCGAACATACCTATGGCTATCTCTTCAGCTTGATCGAAACGCCTTACGGATTCAAACGAGATCGATGGACCAAGCCGGACATAGAATGCGGGTTAGGAATCGAAGAACCAACCTTGCGAGATAATCCCTCGGAGGGGACTCTGTGGACGAACCTTACATGGTTCGCTGGCCAAATCGCCTTTCACGACAGAAAAAAAGAACGTAACATACTCGCGGCGCATTCGGAATGGGTTTCGTCGGTTGCCCGAGAGTTTGACTATGCCGACTTGAATGGCATTCGGATCATCGACGAAGTGTCTGCGTCCACGAATGGCAAGGCTCGATGCATCCGCCTTCTTACAGATCTGGTTGAGTATCCCCATCCGCCAAAAGATGGAGATACTCACCTGTTGATCTACTCGATAGTCGGCGGAACGCGATCGCTCGCCAAGTTAATCACTATGTTTTCTATCTCACCAAAGGTCGTGGCCGAACTCACTTCTCCCGACCAACTCGGCCAACAAGAACTCGAACAATTACCATATAACGCATATGTCCGAGGGTTACACGAAGGCCCTCTTCGCGTTAACCGGGTAGTGGAACCTGGATCGACAACAAGTACAGCAAAGCAATGATGACGCTGAGTCCCAACAACCGAATGGCAATCGTGACTTTGGCGTACTTACGATTCGAGATGTGCGAATCGATCAAGATGGCGGCGAGAATCTGTTTCTTGAACCCGGTCATGCCATGTTGTTCGGAATCCTCGACGAAACGGGAGAAATCACCCAACGGGTATTTCTCGGCGATGGCCGCCGGGTGGAACAGGTCGGCAATGTCGAGCGCGGGATGGCGTCCTTTGTTGCGAAAAGGGGCGATGCACGTAAACGCATATAACCCCGTCACCACCAACATACTCAGCCAACCGACGAACAGCGTCGTGACGACGAAGAACCAAGGATGCGTGTCGGAAACATCGACCCCGTCGCCACCAACATATCTGCCGTAAGTTGGGATGAGCAAACCCGCAAGCGCCGCACTTACGGTCAACACAGCCGCAGCCTTCGCGTCGGCGAACCGAATCCAGTCGGCAATGATCCGATAGTTCTCGAGATAATTTTCGACTTCCTGGGTGTCTTGTTGTTCGCTCGGCTCGTCGCGTCTTTGCGAACTCTCATCGACGGACATTATTCTTCCTCCTGCTTCGGTTTCTTGGCCAACGACGTGTGATCGTGAACGATCAGCCATCGCCCTTCGATCTTTCGAAACACCAACGAAAAGTTCCCTTCGAGGACCTCGCCTTTGCGCGTCACTTTCCACCGGCCCAACACCAACGCCGCGGTTTTTCCCAGCGGCGAAACCTCAAGTTTGGAAAACGTTAGCTTGCCCATTTTTTCTCGAGTTGGATAGCGCTTTTTGTAACGAGCCAACGTCTGCTTCCAACCGCGAATCGTCTTCCCGCCTGAACTGAATGAGAGCGTCTCGGACTTCCAGTAATAGTCCATAAACTTCTCGATGTTTCCGTTGTTCCACGCATTCGCTTGGGTCGTCAAAATTTGATGGAGCTGTTCGGCGAGTTTCGAGGGCTTCTGCTCTTGTTGAGCGAGCACGAAACCGGGAGTGCACGAGAAGGCGATGATTGCCACGATGGAGAACTTC
>CAYYUU010001335.1:0-1984 GCA_964474955.1 uncultured Alcaligenaceae bacterium
GCGAGGATGCGAGTAAGTTTTCCGGTCGAGCAACCGAGGTCGTAACAGACCGAACCATTCGCCAGAAAGAAGTCCGAAAGGGCCGCAACTACGGCGTGTCCTTCGTGATAGAGGGGGACGGATTTCTCGACGTGCTCGTCGAACCGGAGGCATGTTTCTCCACCGAACGACCAGTCAGCGTTCTTCGCTTTCACTCCGTCCCCGACTTTTTCCAACGCATGCCTCCCACAAAACCGGTCCTGTCCGATTCACAAACACCCCGCTGACGCTCGACGACGAGCGAACTCTTTGGAAAGACGCCCGGTGGGGTGTATGATAGCACTCAGGCATACGGAGTAGAATAGAAGTGGTGTAATTGGGTGCTGCTCTGGATTTTGGAATCGTGAATCGTAGGGCAAGTCCGCAACCTGTCCAAGAAACACGGGACAGGTTACGAACCTATACTACGATCTCCCTCCGGAATTCCGCGGCATCCGCTAACTTGGGTTCGACCGAACCCGGCGAGGAGACCAGATACATGAAGCAGGTTGGATACCCCTTGTTGCTATTAGTCGCGATGTGTCTGGTTGGTTGTTCCGGCTCTGCGGATCCCAAGGACAATTCCCCACGCGACCAGACCGGCGTCATTTCCAAAACCCCAAAGAAAGTCGAGCGAGAAGAAAAATTCGACGGCCCACTTTTTTTCTGGGAAGTCACGAAAGCCGACTCGCCAGAGAAGGCGGCAAAAGAAGCGAAGAAAGGTCTCAAAACCACGACTCATTATCTTTTGGGTTCGCCACCAGTTGTTCTTCGAAATATTTATCCACTCCCGCCTAAGATCACTAATGCACGTGCGAAATCAAAGCATTTGGTGGCCCAACTCGATCCCCGGAATGTCAATCCCCAAAGACTTGTGGAACTCCTTGCGGTGGAAGGAAAAGCGGAACCCGGAAAGAACTTGCGAGACTATCTTCCGAAGGAAATCGACAAGAAATGGAAAGCATTTCTGGAAAAGGCCGAGCTTCCCGTTGACGAAGCGTTTTCGCGATTCCAACCCTGGAGCGCGGCGTTCCAGTTAATGCAGGACCGGGTGGCCTCGAAAGCCAAACCCGAGGATTTGGTCGAGTGGCACTTGTTGGAGAATGCCGAGGAAGAGGGCCAAACCATCCACACACTGGAACCGCCCGAAGGCCCCTTCGTGGCGGCGCAGAAACTTGACACCAAGTCCCAATCCCTTCTGTTGTACCACACGATGCTGTTGGTCGATGACGTCCAGACGCGGTTTCCGGCAGTCTTTCGGGCCTGGGTCGCTGGAGACCATGCCAAATTTCACCAACTCCATCGAGGGGAGTTTGAGGGAAAATACCCGGAACTGGGCCAATTCTACCAGGAGTATTTTGACAAACGAACGGCCCGAATGGCCGAGAAAATCGAGCCCTATTTGAACAAAAAGGAACCCACGTTTGTCGTTGTTCAGGGGGAACACTTCGGTGGAAAATCTGGGCTTTTAGACCTTCTCAAATCGAAGGGATACAAGCTCAAACAAGTTCACGTCAAGAAAGAGGAAAAATAATACGCCAGTCGCGCGTCCTCCCGTTCCTTGTCCTCGATTCCCCCTCTGCTCCCAATGTTGGTCTATGAACGGCTACTTGACTTGCTGGCGACGACTTCCGCTCGATCCTGGGCGGAAGTCCTTCCCGGCCAGATCCGCGAAGCCTCCACGCCCGAAAAACATGGACGCCTCCACGAATGGCAAGAGGCGATCCGTTCGCTTCCTGCCCTTACCCCGAGTTCCTTCGAACTGAAGGAGGCCGTTCGGATCGGCACCGCCGAGGACGCCACCGAAGAAATACGGCAGGATCTCAAACGTGGATTGAAAAAACTCCATCCCTGGCGAAAAGGACCGATCGACCTCTTTGGCTTGACGATCGACACCGAATGGCGATCCGACTGGAAGTGGGATCGGCTCAGGGAGGCGATTCAACCTCTGGTCGGTCGGAAGGTT
>CAYYUU010001336.1:0-1984 GCA_964474955.1 uncultured Alcaligenaceae bacterium
GAGGCAGAGGTTCGCCCCTGCGATGTCTCTCTCGGACCGACTCGATACTTTTTTCCATGACCCGCGTGTAATACCAGATCGCCCCCGCGATGATTAGGATCAACAAAATAATGCCGAACCACATCCACCACGACGTACCGGTGCTTCGTCTGGATCGCGTGTGCTGCGGGACATAAGAGTTGCCGGTATAGTCGTATCCGTGGCGATAGAGATATCGATCTCGTCGGTGTCGGTCGTCCATCAAGTTATACAGAATCCACGCCGAGCCCAACTGATAATAATAGCCCGGCGGGCCGTTCGGTGGGTCGTGCCATTGCACTCGATAATCGCGACCGTCTCGCCGTATTGTGTCGGGAATGTATTTGGGGCGAGTCCTGGGTTTTCCTTGGTATGTTGTCTTGTATTGGTCTTTGTATCGAGTTCGGAAATCTTCCACGGCGGCCTTTTTCGCTTCCGTTGGACTGGAGTATGTTGTCCTCGTCTTGTTGAAGGCGTTTTGCTTTCGAGACTTTTCGAAGAGTTTTCGGTCGGCTTCGCTCGCGGATTTCGGACGAGAGATTTGCGGGGTTCGTGACGTTACGCTTCGCGAACTCGATGTCGAAGAGCGCCTTGTGCCCCACGTGCGACGCGAGGATGATGAACTCGAACTCGAAGTCCGCCCCCAACTCGATCGCGAACTCGATGACCGAGTCGAACTGCTCGAGGACCTCCGACCCCACGTCCGCCGAGAGCCTCTCGATTATCTGCCATAGTAACCGCGACTCCGCCCGCGACTCCACGCGTCTTCGGGGACGACAAGGAGAAAACAGGCGAGCAGGAACCAGAATACGAGGACGGGTTTCGGAATATGTCTCCTCATGACGTCGTGACTCCGGGGATGGGCAGGACGATGACGTAGATGATAGCGATGGCGATGAAGCACACACAAACGATCGCTCCTGCCGCAACGTTTCGTTGTTCGACCACCTCTTTGATCAACGGCCGTTGGGGTAAAATGACGTTGTCGACGAGGATGCGAACCGCGACCATCAACATCAATCCGAGAATCATGATCCAGAGAGCGATGAGAACGTCGGCCAGTACGTCTTCGGTGCTTCGGAAGATGGCCCGCCAACCGATGATTCCGAGCCCGATCAAAAACCCGCAGAAGGAAAGCCCCACGGCCGTGTTGTCGTCGTCTTCGATGCACTTGTGAACGTCGTAGGGCGTGATCAGCGCATAGACCTTGCCGCCGATGACGAGTAGGATTTGTCCGATCACGAAGTAAATCAGACTATACATCAATCCCGACCCGATCTGTATCAAGAACGTTTCGCCCGGATTGGCCACCGTCCACGAGGCTTGGAGAATCAAACCCGTGGCCACGCAACTGCCACCGACGACAAATCCCGTTCCGCAGTTTCGGTCCTGAACGATTTCCTTGACGATTTGGAATCGATTGAGGATCAGTCTGTCATTGATGATCACGCTGAGGCGCATCAAACCAATCGAAACTGCCGCGTATAACATCACCGGGACCAACACCCACGGGTCGTCGTGGCGAATCCCGGCAACTGTCCCGGACAAGCCAATCGCGAGGCCGAGCATGTAGAGGCTGACTGTTATTCCGAGCGCCGGATTATCTTTTTCGGTCAACTCAGCGTCGACCGAAAAAGTACTTGTCCGGACGTAAACGAGCTTTCCAAGGATGACCGCCGCGCACAACACACCGAAATACGGTATTGCCATGAGCGTTGTCAGCAGATAGTTCCCGATGTCTTGCACGTGCGCCTCCAAAGGGGGCTACCAAAAGAACGCGGATTTTTTTCGTAAGAGTTCCGGCTCGCCTTGCGTCCCACAAGAACAACAGCGGCCTCCGAAACACTTGAATGACATCCGTGTCGATTCTACTTTTCGAGGCAGCAAGGATCAACGCATCGAAATTGATTCTGTTCGGGTACTTCGGGCCGTAGGACAGGTTTGTAACCTGTCCAAAAAACCAAAT
>CAYYUU010001337.1:0-1978 GCA_964474955.1 uncultured Alcaligenaceae bacterium
CCATTTCCATGCTACAACAGAGAACTTGCAGCTGCAAAGCTGGTCTTGACCTCCGTCGTCGAAGAGTATCTCGCGTTAGTTGCAAAAAGTCCTTGGGGAAGGTACAACGAATAGATTGCGGACCTGGCATAAAAGCACTCCTTTCGGCCAGGGAAAAAATGCACCCCTTCCATCGTCGAAGAGAAACTCTCGGCTAACTGGGACGTTATTGGTGAAACGGCCCACTAAGAATGAGGAATAAATACAGTGTCTTTTCACGAGCAAACACTGGTTAATGGACTGCAAATCGTGGGAGAATCGAGCCCTTCGGCTCGTTCCGTCGCCCTCGGCTTTTTCGTCAAGACGGGTTCTCGCGACGAAACGAGCGAAGCCTGCGGCGTTAGTCACTTCCTGGAACACATGGTCTTCAAGGGCACGCCCAAACGCACCGCGATGGACGTCAACCTGGCGTTCGACCGCATCGGGGCCAACTACAACGCGTTCACGAGCGAAGAAAATACCGTCTTCTACGCGGCGATCTTGCCCGAGTATCTTCCTGTGGCGGTCGACCTTCTCGCCGACATCCTCCGCCCAAGTTTGAGGGAAGAAGACTTCAACACCGAGAAAGAAGTCATCATCGAAGAAATCGGGATGTACGAAGACCAACCGATGTGGTCGACGTATGACCGGGCCAAGCAAATTTATTTCGCGTCGCACCCCCTCGGAAACAGCATCCTCGGTACGGTGGATAGCATCCGAGCGCTAACGCCGGAAACGATGCGAGGATATTTCGAGAAGCGCTACGTTCCTTCGAACATCACGGTGGCCGTCGCCGGGTCGTTCGACTGGGACAATTTTGTTTCGCTCATCCAACAACATTGCGGACATTGGGAAAAAGGCGATGCCCCACGCGGGGGAATCTCCGAAACGGCCGGTTCGGGCGGTTTCGAACTGCTGCCGAAGGAATCCATCGTCCAAGAACATTGCATCATGATGGCCGCCGGTCCGCCGGTCGAATCGCCGATGATCTACTCGTCGAACATCCTGAGCGTCATCTTCGGAGACGATTCTGGAAGTCGTCTCTATTGGGCCGTCGTCGATCCGGGACACGCCGACTCGGCCGACGCTAGTTTCCACGAGTACATCGGTACGGGTGTCTATTACACCATGTTCAGTTGCGATCCCGCCAAGGCCCAGAGCAACCTGGAGCGAATCCAGGGGCTGCTACGCCAACTGCAACAGGAAGGCGTGACGGAACAAGAACTCAAGACGGCCAAGACCAAAGTGATGGCTCGGCTCGTCCGAGGGAGTGAACGACCCATGGGCCGCATGCAGGCCGTCGGCTCGATGTGGAACGACCTGGGCATTTACCGGACCGTCGACGAGGAACTCGAACGATTCAACGCCGTCACCCTTGATTCGATTCGCGAGGTCCTTGACAAGTATCCGATCGACCGCACGACCATCGTGGCTCATGGTCCGCTCAAGGAATTGAAGCGGCCTGAGGGGTCGGAGCGATAAGACTTCCATCGAGAGAAGGTAGTCTTATCGCGGCGTGAAAAGTCACAAAAGGCCGAACAGCTTTTCGCGGAGCGAAAAGCAACTTTTCCAAAAACAGCATAAACACGACACCAATCAATTGGACTGCCCAGTCACGAGAACGATGACGTCTCCTCAAAAGGACGAACCCTGGTCTCTCACGGCTCGATGGATCTTTCCTGTCGAACGCCCACCGATCCACCAAGGGACCATCGTGATCCAAGGCGATCGAATTCTTGCCGTGGAGACTCATCGACGTTCTCGAGTCGACTTTGACTTTGGGAACGTTGCCGTCCTTCCTGGCTTCGTGAATGCTCATGCCCATCTCGATTTAACCGGCCTGCACGACAAATGTCCGCCGTCGCCGAATTTCACGGGGTGGTTGGAAAGTGTCATAGCACATAGAAGGACCCAGACCCGAGATCTGATCGAACCCGACGTTCGCGAAGGCATCCGGCAG
>CAYYUU010001338.1:0-1971 GCA_964474955.1 uncultured Alcaligenaceae bacterium
GTCATCATTTTGGAATCCGCAACTGGCCCATCCCACTCAAGAGGTAATCTCAATGAAACGAAACACGATTCGCCCTTGCCTGGAAACACTCGAAGATCGTCTCACCCCGTCCTATGCCCTCTTTTTTGATGGCCTGGGCAACTTGAGTATCAGCGGGACACCCACTACACCCGGTGGAGCGATGATCGACATCATCGTGACCGCCCCAGGGACCTACGACATCACGCTCGACGGCAATCCCATCGGGACTCCACTCGTAGCGCTGGGCAATTTGGACATCCGCGTCAACAGTCCGACGACGGACATGATCACGATTGATCTGGGCGGCAATTCGATTCCTGGGAACCTGTCCATCACGACCGGAGTCGGAGACGACATGGTCGCGGTCTTTGGTCCGGGCTCAATCGGCGGAAACGTCCGACTCGACGGCGTCGACACCTACATTCAAGATTCTGTCACCGTCGGTGGCAACTTCTACTCCAACACCCGCGACAACGAAATTGCCTTCTTCGATTTCTTCGCCAGTTTCATCGGCGGCAACTTGACGCACATCAGCGGCAATAACATCGACAACGTCAACATCGGCGAAACGTTCGTCGGTGGCAGCGTCTATCTCAATCTGGGCTTCGACGAGAACGGATTCACGCTCGATGGTCTGTCGTTCATTGGCAGCAACCTGACGTACTTCGGTGGGTCCGCCGGGGATGACCTGAGCCTGGACGGTACGATCGGCGGCAATGCCTACTTGAACATGGCCCCGGCTCTGGATCTGTTCACCAACACGTTCGAATTCACCGGGAGCATCGGGGGCAGTCTGACCTACATAGGCGGTCTTGGTGCGGACGAAATCTTGACCTTCTCGGGCGCCCTCGCCGGGAGTGCGTATTTCAACATGGGCGGCGGAGACAACACTCTCGACACGACCGGAGCGAGCATCAGCGGTCCGAGTTTCACGTACTTCGGCGGGTTCAACACCGACACCTTGACCCTCGACGGGACCTGGGCTTTGACTCGCGTATTCGCCAGTCTTGGTGCCGGGGATGATGAGTTCACGTTGGGGCCGATCGACTTGTCGTTCCTGTACGTCGACTTCGGGGTCGGGACGGATACCTTCACCGACAACTTCGGCGGGCCGTTCTTCTTCCCGACGTTCCTGCTGAATTTGTAATCATCGAGAGGCATCGACTGGGTCGAACTCGGATATGACAAACTCGGCGGGTGGCATGCTTCTGCTCTAAGCAGAAGCATGATCCAGAGTCTCGGCAACGGAATCGTTCCAAACCCGACTCTCATTCCTCCGACTGCCCGAGTGCCTCTCAGCAGATAAACCAGCCGAATGACGACAAGCAACCCACATTCGGTGAATAAAACACTTGTCATATCTGGTTTGTCAGAATTTTAGGTGGACAGACGAGATTCACCTGGACTATTGGTCATAAAAAACGGTATTGTGCTTGAAAGATTGAGATTAGGCAAATTGCGCGTAATGGTAAGTTTTGAACTAGAGAGTTCCGTTTCGCGCGGAATATCCTTAATCCCTTCGCCCAGCAATAAACTGAGGCTTGCTTTTTCTGGCGGAATCCATCTTCTTGCGGAGTTGTTCCATACGGAGAAGTGTGTTCGAAAACCGCCTGTGTCTCCGTTTATAGAAATTGCAATCGTGCAAAAATCCCACCATCCGGCAGACCCCTCCTCCCCTGCATTTGGGAGAACGTTTCCTGCTGCGACATCACCGAGTTGACTTGTTGGTATGATCTTCCGCGGTATTCAAGTCTCAGCTCGGACCAGGAGACCCTGCCGCCAGAGACGGATATCGGACTCTGCGATGGACGATTTCACGAATCAAGAGCTGTGTTAGCCAATTTACTGCTGTTCTCATTCCAGATTCATCCTTGAACACTGCTTCCATGAAAGGGCACCCCGTGTTGAACGACTCGAAATTCCTCAGCCTCTCCCGTTGGTTTTCTCGCA
>CAYYUU010001339.1:0-1970 GCA_964474955.1 uncultured Alcaligenaceae bacterium
CCAAGCCCGACGTGGACAAGGAGCAGTCGCTGCACCAATCGATCGAGGCGTCGTCTGCGAACCTCCAAGCATGGATTACCGCCGAACAACCTTCGCCCAGCGAGAACGCCCAACACGCCGAGGACGTCAACCGTTTGGCCAACACGATGGAAGCGTTGCCGGAGGCTCAGCGAGATGCCGTGATCTTGCATTACTGGCAACACAAAACGGTTGGAGAAACTGCCGACATCTTGGAACGAACGCCCGCCGCAGTCGCCGGTCTTTTGAAACGTGCCTTGAAAACTTTGCGGCAAGAACTGCGAGAAGCAGAAACGCCCGAGTGAGCCTCATGAGTTTTGACGACCAAAACTCATGAGCGACCTCTCACGACTTGGCGGAGATTGAATGGTGTCGCATCGTTGTAGTCGAAGAGAACGAGGTCAGCGGGTTGTCCGGGCTCGAGCGACGTCGACGGAAAATTGAGCAACTCGCGTGGGTTCATGGTCGCCATGTCAATCACATCGGCCAACCCCACGTCCGTCATTTCCAGAATTGTCCGAACGCACGTATCCAGAAAGACGCCAGAGCCGGCGAGATACGGTGTCCCTGAAACAACAACTTTTCCATTGGCCAAGACTTCGATGTCTTGGCCCCACTCTTGGTAGTGCCCCGGTGGGAGACCAGCGAGACTCGATGCATCGCATGTTAGGATCAAACGCTCGGGAGTTTTCGTCCGCAGAAAACACTTCACGACGGCAGCCGGTAGATGGAATCCATCACAAATTAAACTCGCCCAAAGTTCATCGGTGGCCAGTTGATCCCAGATGTAATTCGGATGACGAGGCAAGACTCCGTGGGCACCGTTGCCCAGATGCGTGCTGAGTTTGGCTCCCGCCGAGATTGCATCTTGAATTTGCTCTGAGTTGGCAGCCGTGTGGCCAACCGCCACGACAACACCATCGGCGACGAGTCGTTCGATGAACTGCGGTGCTCCAGGCCACTCCGGCGCGAGGGTGACGAGTCGGATGTTTCCGCCTGCGTGTTCTTGCAACCTGGCAAACTCGTCCCAGTCGGGTGCTCGAACGTGTTCTTCGGGGTGCGCCCCACGCGGTCCATCTTCACGAGAGATAAATGGCCCTTCCAGGTGAAATCCCGGAAGCCTCTTTGCAAGCCGGTTGTCTTGTTCGCGGGCCAGCCGAAGAGTCGTAAATCCGTGAGCGAGTGCTTCGAACGAATTCGTGATCAATGTCGGACAAAACGCACCGATCCCATGCTCTCCGCATGTCTCCGCGATGTGTTGAATTTGTTCGAATGTGAGCGAAGAGGAATTGAAACTGAACCCGGAGCACCCATTGATTTGCAGGTCGAAGAAGGTCGGCGTAACCCATTGGGCCTCGAAATCCGCAGACCCCTCTCGGATAGGATTCACTGTTTGGATGACACCCTCATCGCAAGTGATGTCGATTAGCTCGCCGGTTCGAAAGTGTTTGGCTCGGAGGCGCATCGTTGTTTTTGAGTGTCGCCTTTCGCTCTGCGAAAGGACGCATGCCTTGTTTTTTGGAGTGCGGCAGTTCGCTGCCACTTTGGTAGTTTCGGATTCCTCGCTTGCGCTTCGGGTTGGTTTGTTTTGGAGTGCGGCGGCTCGACGACGCTTTGGTACATTTTTGCTTCGTTTTTGTATTGGTTTTGCTTTGTCCTGGTCGTTGGCGCCGTCAAGCTCGCACTCCGAAACTTTCCTCCGCACTTACCCATCTACTCTCTGGTCCGCCTTGCGTGGATACGGCGCGAAGTGCCGAGCAATCTCTTCGGCAAGTCGTCGGACGAATTTTCGCCGGAAGACTCCCTCGCTTTGCTCAACGTGTTGCGGGCCGTACCGAGGGAATGCCGGACAGATATAATCTGTATCGTGAATGGCCCCGGTTTCCGGAGGCAAGCTCGTGTCGGTCAGCGCCAGTTTGATCTCGGCTTGTCCTTTGTAGAACATGTTGTGG
>CAYYUU010001340.1:0-1964 GCA_964474955.1 uncultured Alcaligenaceae bacterium
TCAGTGGTATGGTCTGTTGTGTGGTTTCTTTTGGCCGTTCATTCCGCTGGGAGCAGTGTTGTTTTCTGTGTGGCCGTCCCTGTTACGGATGCGGATGGTGAAGGAAGTTAATCCAGCGCGTGGCATGGGAATTGTGAGCAACGTGGATCGATCGGCCATCCGTTCGATGCGGCTTGAGTTATTGTTGATCATTGGGTTCTTCGTAGGTATGTTCTGGTTGTTGGAACTTCACTGGTTGCCGACGTTATTGCTCTATGGTTGTTTCTCGCTGAATTGGTCTACGCGACAGTATGTTGGCCACGCCTTCTCGAAGCGGGATGTGATCGAAGGGGCGTGGAATCTCCGCCATGTTCCGTGGATGTCATGGGTTTTGCTGCATGGTGAGTGGGATCTGAACCATCACCGAAGACCCGATGTGTCGTGGTATTATTTGCCGCGTTTGTCGTCTCATGATGAACCGCGAAAGAGTTATTGGAAACAGTATTGGCGGCAGTGGCTTGGTCCGCAAGCGTGTACGGAGAGGCCCCCGGAACCGGTTCAACTTACGCGCGTTGAGGAATTGACAGAAAAGTAAGGTCCAAACAAAGACAATGTTTACGGCACACGGAGTGTGCCTACTACTTCTGGTTACGGCACACGGAGTGTGCCTACTACTATAAAAACAAAGACAACAAATAGGGATTCTGCCATTGTGTTTCGACGATTGACAGAACTCATGAACCGGCGACTATTCGCTGCAATCTGTGGGAGGCATTTGATTTATAACACGTGCTGGGAAGATCCAGAGTTAGATAGAGTGGCCCTCGACTTCCAACCGGATGATCGTGTGTTGGTCATCACGAGTGCGGGATGTAATGCTCTGGATTACTTGTTGGCTGGTGTGAGTGAGGTTCATGCAGTTGATATCAACCCGTGTCAGAATGCAGTGCTGGCATTAAAAATCGCGGGCATTCGGAATCTCAATTACGAGTCCTTCTATGAGTTGTTTGGGAGGGGACGATCAGGCCATGCACGAGCAATGTATCACGATGTTTTGCGGGAGGCATTGCCGGGGTTCGCACGGCGATTTTGGGACCGTCATCTTCATTATTTTCGAGGCAAGGGTTGGCGAAACTCTTTTTATTATCGCGGGACCTTTGGCTTCATCGCCCGGTGCCAACTTGCCAATGTCCGGGAAGTTTTGGGATTACGGCGGACGATCGAACGGCTACTCGCCGCGACGACGTTGGAAGAACAAAAGGCAATCTACGAACGAGAAGCAAGCCCACGGATTTGGAATCCGCTCACGAATTTTATTTGTTCCCGTAGAGCGCTGCTGAGTTTGATTGGCATTCCTTGGGAGCAGCAGAAACTTATTCAAGAGTATCCCGGAGGGGTCTTGCAACTGAGCCGGGACATTGTGGAAGCTGTCTTCACTCGGCTGCCGCTGAAGAGTAATTACTTTTGGCGGGTCTATCTCCAGGGACACTACGAACCGGAATGTTGTCCGGAGTATCTCCGACGTGAGAACTTTCATCATTTACGGACCGACTTACTGACTCGACTTTCGATACGTAATCAATCCGTGAGCGATTTCTTGCGCAGTAGCGAGCTGATGTTTTCCAAGTTCGTGTTACTCGATCACATGGATTGGCTCAATGCCAACAATCGACAGGGACTCGTTGACGAGTGGAACGCCATTCTTGCTCGCGCGGGTCCGGGCGCTCGTGTGATCTTTCGCAGTGCTGGGTTGAAGGTGACATATCTCGATGACTTACCTGTGATGTATCAGGGTCAGCAGGTTCCGCTTGGCTCGTTGTTGCGGTTCGAACCTGAGTTGGCCAACGAATTGCATGAACGCGACCGGGTCCATATGTGTGGGAGCTTTCATATAGCGAGATTGCCATGAGGGGTTCGGAGCGAGCGTCAGCAGGAATTTAACTTTGTCATCGCTTCTGTCGGACTTACAATAGCACCGTTTTGCC
>CAYYUU010001341.1:0-1963 GCA_964474955.1 uncultured Alcaligenaceae bacterium
CGTTGGGCGTGCAAGCGTTGTTGCAGTCGCTCCCAAAAGGCACGCGAGTCAGTTTGTGGGTCTTCGGACAAAAACTCAGCGACGGAAAGAAGGAACAACCCGAAGCGACCGTCCGCCGTCTTCTGCGACCGACCACATGGGACCCCGAAGATCCAAACCTCTTGAAACGTGTCATGTCGCGAGTCGAGTATCCGAAGTTGACGCCGTGGAACAAGTCGCCTCTCCTTCGAACGATGTTGCGGGCGGCCCGAGAAGATTTGGCTCGTGCGACCGGGCCAAAGAACCTCATTGTGATTACTGACGGGATCGACAACCGCATACTCGACGACGCCGAATACAATCCCAAAAGTGAGAGCATCCAGACTCTCTTGCGGGACAACTTCGGCGACATCAGAATCAGCGTCGTCGGATTTCAGGTCCCCGGTCCCGAGCAAGCACTCGTCAAAAAACAATTCGAGGCCCTCAAGGACCTCCCGATTCCGGGCGCCCTTTATGGAGTCGACGAAGCCGCGAAACTGTTGAACACTCTCCGCTTTGTTTACCGCCAGAGACTCCGCTATTACATCGACAACGCCGACAATACTCCGGTGACGAGCGTGGCGAACACCGGTCTCGATGTGAGCAAGAAAGGCTCGAACATTCGTTGGGCCTCGGAAGGACTGCTCCCCGGAAACTACAAAGTCCGAGCTTACATGACCGGACGGATAACAAGGAGCATTACGCTCAACCCGGCGGACTTGTTATTCCTCGAACTCGGACGCCGAAGCACGCTCGGGGGAACTGTCGGGTCGCTCACGTTTCGCCGAGTACTATTCTCCGAAGCGTTTCCGATCAAACGCAAGAAGGAACACACCGACTGGATCTTCGCCGCCGTCCAAAACCAACTCCGTTCCGACGGTTCGCTGCAAATGATGACGACCCTGGATCAGAAGGAATCCCCGCTCGCCACGACTCTTGAGAGCATCAAGCCAAAGGTCTGCTGGATCGAAGTGGACACGCCCACCAAGCAGGCCGGGAGTTTCACTCAAAGGTGGCATTATCAGGCCGGTTATCCCGCGGCAGCGTGGAGCATTGAAGTTCCGAAGTGGCCGGTCCGAAAAACACCGACAGGACAACTCTCCAAAAGTGGCACTCTCGCAACTCCCGTTGTCCGGATTTGGTGGACGCCCGACCAAGAGCCCCGCGGCATTCCGCTTCGTCGCGGCCACGACTTCCGCACGCCCGACGAAATCGTCAATCGCGTCGTGCGATTCCCAGATCATTCCGTCATCGTCGAAAGTGTCCTAGTCGAGAAACATATGGTCGAGACCAAACGGCCCCACGCCAATCGCGCACCCGAACGCGAAACGAAGTCGTGCCTCGTCGTGCGTATCTCACATCCGAAAGATCATCCTGTTCTGGTCAAGTTGAATGGTCTCGTCACGAGCGGTTTGGAACTCCGCTACTTCACCAAGGCCAACAAATGCACCGCCATTTTCTGGCCGGTGACTCCCGAGCAAGCCGAACGAGTGATCCGATCCATCGACATCATTTCCCTCTCCGAGTTCAAGAGAAACGCCTCCAAGCGGAACTTCTTCATCAAGATGGACAACTTATATCCGCCGAGCCCTTCCGACGTACGACCCAAACCTCTCGTCGATTTGACATCCCTCCACATCCCAGCGGACGCAGACAAACTCGTAAATCAGCCTCAACGAAAGAAAAAGTCCAGGCTCATGAAAATCGAGAGCCCCGACACTCCGACGAGGTTGCCGTTACCACGAAGACAACCGCAAGTCCGCGCAAGTGAGGGCGTTTTAGTGCCGTTGCGGAAAGCGGAAAAGTGAAGCGGAAAATTGCGGGGCATTGTTTGTAGGGTGGGGCAAGGAGCGAGCAAAACAACACGAAGCGAAGGAGTTGCATGCTGCGAAGCAGCAGTGCGACTCCGGAGCCGAAAGACAACACAGCGACGGCCCACCATGTT
>CAYYUU010001342.1:0-1959 GCA_964474955.1 uncultured Alcaligenaceae bacterium
CAACTCACACCGGGATTGCAAAATGCCAAGCAATAAACGGGCCGGACAAAGCTGCAAAAATACCGAACTTCGATTTTTGTGTTTTTTGTGTACGTGTTTTGGGAGTTCAAGTCGCATTTTCTACCTTCCTCTGGAACAACACATCGAAACGAAGCCGCGAGGCAGAGCCAGCGAGAAGGACACCCCAAAACGGACAATTATTTATTTCCCGTTCCCCGAGTCGAGCCACGATCCAAACAAACAACCAAAAAAACCTTTTCGCTGAGCGAAAAGCAACTTTCGAAGACAAACCAAAAATGCGACAATTATTTATCTGTCTCCCCAAACCTTTCCGACGATTCTTCAGCCCAAACGAGATTCGAAAACCCAGAAGAGCCAGAATTTTTTCGCCGGACGAGATCTTTCCTGGCCAGGGTCCTATAATGTCGTAATGACTTTCACGTCCTTTCCGATGGAGATCTGTTCCTGATGTCTAAACCGACAGCCCCACCAAAACAGCGAAACCGGCACTACATGGCCGCCGTGGTTCTGGGAACGGCTTTGTCGGCTCTCGGGGTTCCCCAGGCGCTCGCCACCGAGCACGCGGACCTGAATCCCAAGGTGGTTGCCGACATAAGTCGTTACTGCACTGCCTGTTGGCGCAATGCACGACTCCCGGCTGATTCTTGGGGTGATTGCACCCAAGATGTCCTCAGTCGGCTCATGCAACGGCTCCAGTTGACGCAATGGGACCGCGTGTTCCAGGCGGAAACGTATGAGCGGCAAGAGTTCGTGCGGGCGATCGACGCAGTGAAGAAACGAATCCAGCGACGACTCAAGCGCGCTAAACAGATGCCCGAAGTATTGGCGGACGATCGCGATGGCGAACACCGAAAACGAACTGAGGAACTCGAAGTCGTGCAACGAGCGGCCGACGAGGTGCTCAGTGATCGTCAGAAAAACATACTCCGAATGAGTATGGAAGGATGGGGAGTTGCTGACATGGCCGAAGAACTCGACATGGCACCTGAACGAGTCAGCGACGAAAAATACAAGGCCATCCGGAAGTTACGCCAACACCTCAAAGTGGCGTAAATCGACTTCAAGTCTAGATGCCTGCTGGCTCGGAAAAAAAGACCATAGACTTCGGAAACACGAAGTCCATGGTCTTTTGTCGATTTCCTTTCCGTTCTCACTGCTGTCCGCAATATGAAAAACAGGTGAAGGAATTTTGGGAGAATGAGTTGTCTTCCCAACCACGGACGAGTAACATGAACGCTGAATAATGCGGCATTAGCATAGTGGTAATGCACAGGCTTCCCAAGCCTGTGAGACGGGTTCGATTCCCGTATGCCGCTCTACCTTGCCTTTTTCCGTCCGCACCATTTCCCTTCCAATTGCTTCGATTTTCCAATTTGCAATAGAACGACAGTCCACGCGAGCCCAAAGAGGTGGTCTTCCAGGCTCGCCATGAGAAAATGCCGTTTTCGTTCAAGCATTAGGGAGGCGAAACGGGCAGAGTCTGCGTATACTCGGACGTGTCGCGTTGCCCGCCCATCTTTGCGGCGACGAGTGCCAAGTCATCGTTCATCTCGTCCTTCTGGAAAATCTTTCGGAACTTGATGATCCAACTGCCCGCTTGCAGGTGACCGGCCAGGTGCCGCAAGTCTTGGATGTCTTTCTTCGGAGCGTGACGAACGAGATAGCCATTCGGGTGACTCTTGCGGCACTTGGCTAAACGAGCACGGATGATCTTGAAAATCTCGGCCTTGCGTTTGGCATCCTTGAGGTCGGCTTTTGTGAAGCCCTTGTCGACGTCCGGAACTGTGTCTGAGTAAGGCGCTTTTCCGGTGAGGATGTCGATGTCTTGTTTGGTGAGTTTCTTGGCCCACTCCATGGTCGTCGGGATGTGTCCCTTGGAGTTCGGTCTTGGTCGTTGTCCGGGTTGATATCGGAAACCGAGTTTGTTGTTGAGTTTGA
>CAYYUU010001343.1:0-1958 GCA_964474955.1 uncultured Alcaligenaceae bacterium
CTTGGCACCACTCCAAGACGTTGCCGTGCATCTCGTACAAGCCCCAACCGTTCGGACCAAACGACTTCACGCGAACCGTCTTCTTTCGATACTCGCCTTTCGAGTTGTTCCCGTAAGGGTAATGGCCGTTGTAGTTCACCTGATCCGGCGTGATCGTTTCGCCAAACCAAAACGGACTCGTCGTTGCACCTCGACAGGCGTATTCCCACTGAGCTTCGGTCGGCAAGCCCAGCTGCAAGCCCCCAACTCGGGCGTTCAACTGATCGAAGAACTTCTGACAATCGTCCCACGACACACACTCCACGGGCAGGTCTTCTCCTTGGAAATGGCATGGGGTGGTTCCCATGACGTCCTTCCAGTGACGTTGAGTCACAACCGTCGTCTGCATCCAGAAGCCCTTCGTCAACGCCACTTCGTGTTGCGTTTCGGTCTCAAATCTTTCCGGTTCGTTTTGGGGACTTCCCATCAAGAACCTTCCCGGTGGTATCCATACGAACTCCATTCCAATCTCGTTGGTGTAGCGGGGCAGCACTGGCTCGAGCTTCTCGACCAATACCAACTCTCGCAGTCTCTTTTCCATAGCCCGTCGCTCAGGCGTGATCTCGAGCATGTCTTTGAGAGCGTACGAGAGCCTGAGCAACTCACACCTCGGATCCCCTTGTTCTTCCAGATAGTCGGCCAAGATGAACGCCACATTCGGATTCTCGGGAATAGCGTTCAGCAATGATTCGAAGTCAGACATGGTCCTGTTCTTTGTTCTGGCTTGTTGGTTATTTTGGAACTTGAGCACAACGGAAACCGAAGCGGACGCTGAGGACCCAAGAATGAATCCTGCCACCAAGTTGCCACAGGAATTCTACTGAAACAAACGCCATTTCCCTTCCCCGTCAACATCACAGCCGCAAGATCCTCAACTTTTGGTTCGAGACCACAATCGCGTTCCGATAAACTGGAGCCAACCATCGGAAAAGGATCATCGAAAGGTCAACATAAATGAAACGCTCAACAATCGGCGCACTCCTCGGAATTCTCGTTGTAGTTCTCCTCCCCGGAGTCGCCCATGCTCAAAAAACACGTTTCAACATCGTCTTGATCATGGCAGACGATCTGGGTTGGAGTGATCTGCATTGTCAGGGCAACAAACGTCTTCATACTCCCAACATTGATCGCCTGGCAACTCAGGGGATGCGATTCACCGATGCGTACGCCGCGGCTCCGGTGTGTTCGCCGACCCGATCTGCCGTCATGACTGGGCTTGCACCGGCTCGGCTCCGAATCACCAACCACATCAGCAATCGAGACTTCACGCCCAAAAATGCCAAACTCGCCGAACCAAGAGACACACGCAAACACTTGGCGTTGGAACACGTCACTCTCGCGGAAGCCTTGAAACAAGCCGGTTATGCCACGGGCTTTATTGGCAAGTGGCATCTCGCCGGAACTCCACAACGAAACGGTAAAGGCGACGAACGTTTCTATCCGCAGAAACAAGGGTTCGATCTCAACATCGGTGGTTGTGCCGCTGGTGGCCCGCCGACGTATTTCGATCCGTACCGGATTCATAACCTCAAGAACCGTCGCAAGGGTGAATATCTACCCGACCGATTGGCCGACGAAGCCGTCAAGTTTATCGGCGATCACAAGAAAGAGCCGTTCTTTTTGGCACTCTGGACGTATACCGTTCACTGGCCCATGGAAGCCCCGAACAAACTTGTCGAGAAATATAAAAAGCGAATCGGTTATGGTCTGAAAGACGCCCGATATGGTGCGATGATCGAGGCGATGGATGCCGCCGTCGCTCACGTTTTGGCCGCATTGGAAAAGCATAAACTTGCCGACAACACAATCGTGATCTTCACTTCGGATAATGGCGGATTTTCCGGAGTGGCCGACAATCGACCATAACGTTCGGGATAGGGCTATCTCTACGAAGGTGGGATTCGTGTTCCGTTAATCAT
>CAYYUU010001344.1:0-1956 GCA_964474955.1 uncultured Alcaligenaceae bacterium
GCACCCAAGTTAGTTGCTTCCGAATTCCTTCCCCTTCCCGAACAGGCGGTCCAGTGAATCGGCGGAAACTCGGAATCGACCCGCAAAGCACTTCAGACGTGGGTCTAACGGTACTCTGGCACCATTCCTCTTGCGGTGAACGAGTCGAACGGAGAAGGAATGGCAACCTGTAACCCGTTTGCAGAGGAGGTTGGACTTAGCGCATACGCACATATTGATGCCCATGGCGTTGTGAGAAAAACCTCTTATGATTGAGAAGGAGTTCTGATTGACCAGAGCGGTGTCTTGGCGGCAATTGCTCAACTCCAAATCAAAACGAGCGAAGCATCATGAAAATGTGGAACGGCTACGGACCTGAGCGCTCGGCAAACTTGGTGATGATTGGTAAATTCCAGGATGCTTCCACTACCAAGGAAGTCAAAGACGTGATTAAGAAGTTGACCGTGGCAATCATGAACAGCGAATTCGAAATGCTTTGCCGCTCGTTGATTCGGTTCCACTTCGGTCGGTTTGAACAATTTGCCGCGCTGGCGAATCAGCCCGGCATTGAATTCCATTTGCAACTCCAGAGTACTTGTTCCCTTGGGGAGTTGGGGCAATGGTTCGGCTGGCAGTGTCGTTGGTATGACTTGCCATCAGGCCGGGCATTGGGAAGAACTCGTCGAGACAAAACCAAAGCCGCTCTCGCCAAAACAAAGACCGTGCTGCCGAAACTGACCGATTGGGTGCGTTGGACTCGCCACCCAATCACCAAAGGTGGTCAGAATTGGGACTACGGACTCAAATCTGCAATGAAGTTGCAGATGCAACTCCACCTGAATCATTCTACAGATGCCGAAACTTGACTCAGCGGTCCTGCTGAGATGCTCCGTCGCACCTATTTGGGTGAGTTAATCCTAACCTCGGAAACACTCGTGGAATTACATGCGAAATCAATCGCGTCGATTCGGAAACGCTGGTTGCCAAGCCCATCAGACAATCGATGCTGAACGAACTCTTCGGCGGATGCTTGGTGAATCTCTTGCCTAGGATGAGTTAGTCGAAGCCGCCGGACGTCTGGAGGAAGCCATTTCTGTCGTTCGGAATGAGGAAAGCGAGTTACATGAACCACTCTCGTCCTGCTCAACAGCGTTTACTGCTGCTGCGGAATCGCTCTCGCAATTATTAACGGAATGTCATCATGGGCTCAAGAAGGGCGATCTCGAACTCTTGCGTCAGACCCTTGGAAATCGTCCGTCGATGGTGAGGCCTGAGATTGCAGATGTCCCCAGACATCTGCGAGTTGCGCGAATGATCTCTGGCCTACATGCCACCAACGCACTCGCGGATATGATAGTTGGAGTTCGGCTCTTGGATGAAATTGACACTGTTCTCGGTACAAGATGGGTCGGCGTTATCGCAGATGTGGGAGGCGGAAAGACACAATTGGCAGCACAACTGACCAACAATTCTTCGGACCGCCCAGCGGGGATTTTACTCCACGGCCGAGATCTACATTCCAGCAAAACGCTCGACGACCTCGCCGGGGGCATCACTATTCAGGGTGTGCCTGTTGCAAGTATGGATGCGCTCGTAGCTGCCCTTGATGCTACCGGAAAAAGAGACGCTCGGCGGCTGCCACTCGTAATCGACGAACTGAACGAGGCAGAAGACACAAGACAGTGGAAGTCACTCTTGGCAGCGCTCGATGTTTCCTTGCAACAATTTCCCAATGTCCTTGTTGTTTGCACTGTGCGGACGGGGGGCTCGTCGACCCAAGAATTTGCAGTCTTCGCCCGGTTCAATCGAAGAGATACGAGCACGGATGGATTTTGGGAAGCAGTCGCTCCCAGACGACATTCAACAACTTGAAATCCCAGATTTTGGCGGAGACACTCAGGATGCCATCTGGAAGGACTTTGACTGCTCCGAAAACGTAAGAGGGTTTGGTTGGTGTCTGGGCGCACCGTGATTGCT
>CAYYUU010001345.1:0-1955 GCA_964474955.1 uncultured Alcaligenaceae bacterium
GGGTCTCGGTCCTCTCGTCGCTCGTCATCTTTGCCGTCGTGGCGTCGTTCGCACCGGGGACGTTTGGGCTCGGCAAGTTCCTGGCGTTCAACGCAGCGTTCGGCCAGGTCATGGCGGCGGCCGTCATGCTCAGTTCGACGACGGCCTCGGTATTGGACGTGGTCCCGCTGTACGAACGCGCCCGACCCATCCTCGAAGCGACGCTGGAGGACGACGAGACGAAACAACCGTGCTTGCCCCTGCATGGTCGGATCGAGATTCGAGGGCTAACGTTTCGCTACGACGACCAGGGACCGCTCATTCTCGACGGCATCGACATGACCATCGAGCCCGGCGAGTTCGTGGCCTTCGTTGGCCCTTCGGGTGTCGGGAAGTCGACACTCATCCGGCTGTTGTTGGGCTTCGAAAGGCCGACGTCGGGGACGATCCTATATGACGGCCAAGACATTACCCGAATCGAACTCCAGGGACTGCGGGAACAGATCGGGGCCGTCCTCCAGAATTCTCGACTGGTGCCCGGAACGATCCTGAGCAACATCAAAGGGGCCGGACCCTTCTCGCGAGATGAGGTCTGGGCGGCGGCTCGATTGAGCGGGATCGAGGAAGACCTGCGGGACATGCCGATGGGTCTGGACACGATCCTCACGGAAGCCGACAGTCTTTTTTCGGGGGGCCAGAAACAAAGGCTCCTCCTCGCCCGGGCCATCGTCTCGGGTCCGAAGGTCCTCTTGCTGGACGAGGCCACCAGTGCCCTCGACAACGTGACCCAGGCGAAGGTCGCCGAGAACCTGGCACGCATGCACTCGACCCGCGTCGTCGTCGCCCACCGGTTGAGCACGGTCATGAATGCCGACCGGATTTACGTCATCGACGATGGCAAGGTCACCCAGAGTGGGACGTACCAAGAATTGCTCGACGACCCAGGACTCTTCGCCGAACTGGCGAGACGGCAGCTACTCTAGGGTCGCCGCGAAAGGAAGTTCCTTGGTTGGGCCATAGGACATGTTACAAACCTGTCCTACGGAACGACTCGAAGCAAGATGTCGGGAACCTCTCCACGGCGTTCCTGAGCAAACACCGACTTTGTTCCTCATTCATCGACTTCTGGGAAGGGAAACACAAGATGTGGGTCATAGGTCTCAACTCCGTATTTCACGAATCGGCCGTCTGTTTGCTCCAGGACGGCAAGATCATCGCGATGGCCGAAGAGGAACGCTTTAATCGCATCAAGCACGCGAAAAAGCCGCAGGTCGACGACCCCGACCAGTTGCCCGTGCTGGCCCTGCGGTACTGCCTCGAGACGGCAGGGATTACGCTGGACCAGGTCGACCACATTGGGTACTCGTGCGACCCGGCCAAGTTCGCCCGCAGCAAGTCCCAAGCCGAGGAGGCGTACAACGCGTCATTCATCAACGCCATCAAACGTGTCCCCGGACGGTTGAAGAAGATGGGGTATCAGGGTCAGTTCCACTGGGTCGACCACCACACGGCCCATGCCGCCTCGGCCTTCCATGCGTCGCCATTCGAGGACGCCGGAATCCTGACGATTGACGGCATCGGCGACGACAACTCGAGCGCCTTTTTCCACGGCGTCGGGCACAAAATCGAGCAGGTCCACGAAGTCCCCTTGCCGCACTCGATCGGGTTCTTGTGGGAACTCATTTCGATGTTCCTGGGGTTCGACATCTACGACGCCACGAAGATCATGGGGCTGGCGGCCTACGGGGACCCCAAGACGTTTTATCCGCACCTTTCGAAGCTCATCCAAATCAAGCCCGAGGGACGGTTCGAGACGGACAACGAGACCCTCCGGTTTTGGATGCTCGATTACCGCATTCCGTCGGGTTACTTCGTCGGCCTGGAGGCACTCTTTGACATGCCCCGTCGGGAACGAGACGAGGAGTTGACCCAGGCCCACCAGGACATCGCCGCCGCACTCCAACAGATCACCGACG
>CAYYUU010001346.1:0-1953 GCA_964474955.1 uncultured Alcaligenaceae bacterium
GGCTTTTGCTGCGAAGCAGCCGAAAGCCACCGGAGCGAACAAACAACACTGAGCGGAGCGGGAAACAATGCGTCCTTTCGCATGGGCGGTTGGACAAATGAGTGTCCCATTTGAGTGGGCCGACGTAGAACATGCTTTTACCTGAGGGCAAAAGCATGCCACCCAAGAGGTCTATGTTTTTGGTGGCATGCTTTTGCTATAAGCAGAAGCATGAGCCAGAGTCTCGGAACCAGCATCGTTCCAAACGTGACTCTTATTTATCGGACTGCCCGAACGAAAGGCGACACTCTGCGAACCTTCAGGCCGTCGGAACCCAACTCAATCACTGAACGTCAGTTTTACCTTTGCCCTTTCACTTTTCACCTTTATGCTTTCCATCCATGTCCCAGCCAAAACGATCGCAAATCTGTGTTGTCATCGGACGCACACGCCACAAGATGATGGTCATCGAAATTGAGGAGGCCACCAAACGCGGGGCCGAATTAATCGAGCTTCGATTGGACTTTCTTGCCCGAGCACCGGACTTCAAAAGACTGTTGGCGATCAAGTCGCCCGTCGATGACTCGATCAAGCCGCCCAAACTCGTGGCCACGGTCCGAAGGATCACCGACGGAGGGCGCTGGTCGGGCACCGAAGACGCCCGAGCCATGTTGCTCAGGCAGTCCATTGTCAATGGCTGCGACGCCGTCGACATCGAGACCGACATCGCCGACAGCATCCCGCGATACGGAGACGTCCAGCGCATTATCAGCTACCACAATTTGCGTGGCATACCCGACGACATCGAAAAGCTCCACGAGCGCATGTGTAACCAGGAAGGCGACATCGTCAAACTCGCCGTCACGGCACACAATCCGGAAGACAACCTTCGCGTCCTTGAGCTTTTGAAGAAGCCCAAGAAGCCGACCGTCGCGTTCTGCATGGGTGATCTTGGATTTCCGAGCCGCGTCCTGGGAGCCCAATTCGGCGTGCCGTTCACGTACGCAGCGTTCAACAAAGAACGCGGCATCGCTCCCGGTTTGCCGTCGCTGCAGGAAATGCGAGACCTGTATCGGTTTGAGCAAATCACTTCTACGACGCAAATCTACGGCGTGATCGGCGATCCCATTGCCCACAGCATGAGCCCGTATATACACAACAAAACGCTCAAGAAACTCGGCATCCCAGGAGTCTATCTCCCATTTCGTGTCCCTCGTGGCAAACTCGAGGATTTCTTGAAGGCTTATCGTGCGTTGCCGACGAACGGCTTCAGCGTAACGATTCCACACAAGGAAGCCGCACTCTCGCTCGCCACCGAACCGGAGTTGATGGCCCAGCAAATTGGTGCGGCCAACACTCTTGTACGGACCGAGAAAGGCTGGGCGGCTTACAACACTGATGCCAAGGCCGCTTTGGATTCGCTCAAGGTTCACATGGCGGAGAAGCAAAAGACGGCAACTCCAACCCTCGAATCCCTCACCGTTTTGATATTGGGAGCCGGTGGAGTCGCCCGAGCCCTCGCCCACATGCTCCAGCGCAGCGGTGCCCTGGTGACGATCACGAATCGGACCACTGAACGTGCCCAGGAACTATCGGAAAGCGTTGGGTGTCGGTACGTCGAGTGGTCGGCCCGACATACCGTTTTGGCCGACATCTTGGTGAACTGCACTTCCGTCGGAATGCACCCGGCAGTCGATGAAACCCCCATCCACGCCAGCTACCTCAAACCCGGCCTGGTGGTTTTTGACACGGTCTACACGCCCGAGAACACGCTGTTGGTCAAGGAAGCACGTGACCGCGACTGTCACGTTTTGACGGGCGTCGACATGTTCGTCCGCCAAGCCGCCATGCAATTCAAATTGTTCACGGGACACGACGCCCCGATAGAGTTGATGGATCGGTATGTCCGACGGTCTCTCTCGCCGGTGACGATCAAGGACGACGATTGAGGGGAAAGTTGCTTTTTGCGGGGGC
>CAYYUU010001347.1:0-1949 GCA_964474955.1 uncultured Alcaligenaceae bacterium
GACCGGTCAGGACTACAACGACCGCTCCCATTTCCGAAATACCGGACCGATCATCGACATCCACACCCACGTAATGGTCACCCGACCCGACGACCCAAAGACCGGCCCACCGCCTGGCGAAGGACCAGGCGCGAGTACAGACCAGGCGGCAACGATGATCGAAGTCGCCGAAGATTTCCAGATCGAGAAGATCTATACGATGTGTTTCCCCGGCGACATTCCGATGCTCAAGGAACGGCTTGGTGACAAGCTGGGGTTCAACGGGATGATCAACAAGCAGTCGATCGATGCCCCCGACGGCGAAGCCTATCAACTGCTCGATACGTTTTTGGAACACGGCGTCGAGATCATTAAGTTCTGGGCCGCGCCGAGAGGTCGCGAACGTGGTTTATACGTCGATGCCCCCTGGCGTATCGAATCGGCCAAGCGAGCCCAGGCGGCGGGCATCAAGGTCATGATGGTCCACGTCGCCGACCCGGATACGTGGTTTCAGACTGTCTACGCCGACGCCGAGAAATTCGGCACGAAGGCGGATCAATATGTCGGCTTCCGAAGACTGCTTGAGATGTTCCCCGATTTGAAATGGATCGGGGCCCACATGGCCGGTGATCCCGAACACCCCGATCACCTGGAAGAATTGCTTGAGACGTATCCGAATTTCTACATCGATACCAGTGCGACGAAGTGGCAAGTTCGCGAAGTCTCAAAACGCCGCGAAGCGATCCGGAACCTGATTTGCAAATATCCGGATCGATTCTTGTGGGGTTCGGATTTGGTCACGCGGCACTGGCTTGACCGCGAACATTACGAAAGTCGCTATTGGTGTCTGCGCACGCTCTGGGAGAGCGACTGGAATGGGCCAAGCCCGATTCGTGATCCAGACCATCCGAAAGACGATCCATCGCCGACGCCTTTGTTGCACGGAATTGCACTGCCGATGGATGTGTTGGAAAAAGTCTGCTACTCGAATGCGAAGGCGTTACTGGAATTAGAGTGACGGAGGGTCACGCAAAAAGGCTCCGTCGCGTTTGATTCCGTGCGAGCCCGAATCCGAGGGTCATTGCAATGTCTTCGAAACGATACTTTTGTATCCGTCTGATGTCATTTCTGACACCGTGATTTCCCGACGGTCTCCGTCCTGATGGACCTTCAAGTCATTACGTTGAAGCGATTTGTGACTATATCAGTTCCTACATGGTTGGATTGGCATACCCTGTGCTCTTTCAATTCTCATACAAGAAGCCAAACCCAAACGGGAGAGAATAATGAGCACGCCAACCAAACCCCAAGACAATCATGAAAAGAAGAGCTTCTGGCAACGATCTTTGGACAAATGCAAGGATGTCGCAAAAGCTGCCGGAAAGGCTGTGGATGCTGCCGCCGAACTCGCGGCCAAGAAATGTTCCGAATTGACCGGAAAGAACATCACGAAGGATCAAGTCAAAGCTGCAACGGCCATCGCCGGAGTGCTCGCCCTTGGAATGATGGCGAACGCCCAAGCATCGCAAGCCATCGCGATGCAAGGTGGAGGTTTCTCGACCGGCGAAGATTTCGAAAGTCAAACGAACCGATTCTTCGCCGAGAATGGTGTTTGCTTGCGATACGAAACACCCTATGTCGATTCCGAAGGGCAGGTTTACTCTTGAGTGGATGATGTGGGCCAGTTGCTTTTTGTTCGGGCGGCCAGATCCATAAGTGTCGTGTTTGTGGTTGTTTCGGGAGTGTCGTCATTCGCTCCTTGGAAAGAACAGCTTTGTGGTGGTTGTTCGAATCCGAGGTGGGAAACGTGTCCGCAAAAAGCGCAAAAATGCCTCCCCTTGATTTTTGCGTTTTTTGCGGACACATTTTGACACATCCGGGAGCATTTTCGAGAGGTCGTTTTTGAAGTGGGAGGCCCAAAACACGTACACAAAAAACACAAAAATACCTCGCCCTGATTTTTGTGTTTT
>CAYYUU010001348.1:0-1949 GCA_964474955.1 uncultured Alcaligenaceae bacterium
TGATGAACGTTTGGCTCTTGGCTGCCAAGTTGTTCAGTTCCATTTCCCGCGCCGACACCATGACCTGGCGATATTTCCCGTCGATTGTATATCTATCCGTGTCGACGTCATGGAACTCATAATAGAGCCGAATTTCCTGGAACTGTTCGTACACAGAATCGAGCGCCCTCGGATCCCAGAGTCGAACTTCCGAGATGACGTGTTTGTTCTTGTCGATCAAGTCCTTGCTCAGGTCTGGCGATACTGGAAATTCTTTCTCCTCGACCTTATCGAGGTGGAAACCCATACGTGTGAACTCGATGTTGTGGGCTATGTATGGCCTTTCCATCGTGATTTCGTTCGGCTCAACGAACAACCATTGCACCAACGTTGGTGCTAACCCAAGGGCCAAAAAACACAAGACGAGGAACCCAACGACGGGAAAGCCCAAACCGAATTGCGGTGGCCCGGGGGGTGGCGTGAATTTCCCAAACCACTTCTGCAGACCGTGCGACCAAGACGGAATCATCAGCGCCACACTCATCATCGCAGTCAGGCCCGACACAACGTAGTAGGCCGGAAGGCGAATGTGGACGTCCGTCCAACCTGGGCCAGCCACCGCACCCCAATTCGAATACATCAGATGATATGGACTGAGCAGAAAACCGACGGCCAAGACCAAGCCGACGCATCCAAGGGCGTGCGAGACCCCATTTAGATCAGACAGATTCCATGTCGCTCCTCGCCAACTCGGCTTCGCCTCGTCCCAGTTGACGAATCGGATGCCGAACTGGACCACAGTCACAATGAGCCCGATGAACGCCGTTTGCAAAACTAACCAAAACGAACTGTCATATAGCGGCAGAGAAAAAAGATAAAAACCGGTATCCATACCCAAAATAGGGTCAGTGACGCCCGTGTTCACGCCATAAGTATATTTAAGGAGTTGCTCCCAACTTCCTAGCCCCCGTATTAAACCAATCAACGCGCCCAAGCCAACTCCAACGAGTTGATAGATCCCCGAGCCTTTCGGCAAACGCAGCGTTGTTCCCAAAACAGCGAGTACCCCAACGATGGCACCCAAGACAGCACCGATCACGGAAGCGACAACATTGGTCCAAAACCGGTCTGGATGTCCGATGGCATCGAACCACAGTTTCTCGGACCAAAAACTCAAGAACCCGAAGAATGCCGGAGTCCCGACAAGGAGGGCGCACCCCAAAACGATTAACCAGCCATGATTTTTGCGGACCCCGTAACCAATACCGAAAAAACCTCCGGCCAGGAGGAGGACAATGATTAGATAGTACATAGTGAATCACCGTTGGAGAGACGTGCTTGACTGAGCCGCAAGTTGGAATGGAACTGCGAAGGAATAGCGTGTGTCCGATGGGATGTTATATTTTTTGACAGGTTTGGAACTTGTCCAGATATATAACGGACAGATTCCAAACCCACCCTACGAACTAATATCACAAATGGGACTCTCATAGTTTCGCCGTTCGTTCACAACTATTCATATGGTAAGAAGGGCGAGTCAAGTCGGTCGTGACGAAAAGGAAGCTCTGGCTACATTGTCGCATGCTCGCCGGAGACTTCCACCATTACCCGAAAAGAAAATCGGATTTACGAGCCATTCTAGTCGGCATCTCCACGATCACGATTCGCAGCCTCTCCCATCCAGGTATGAATTGCTTCTTGCTGCTTTCGTAGTTCCAAGATGACTTCGAGTCCCCCATCGACCAGTTTCGAAACGTCCTCGGTCTGAGGAGTTTCGTTTTCGTTCGCGTTGACCTTCCGTTTGTGCGCAGCCAGCTCGCGTTGGAATGCTTGCCACGCCTCCAAGTTTTTCTCATCGGTTTCTTTCAACTGCTCGATGCGTTGGAGCATCTCCGGATCGAGTTGCCCCATGTTTTGGATTTCCTGTGGGTTGATCGTGTGGTTCTCTTCCATCAGCTTTTCATTGGCTT
>CAYYUU010001349.1:0-1944 GCA_964474955.1 uncultured Alcaligenaceae bacterium
CAGCACGCTTCGTTTGCTCGAGGAGTACCAAAGAATCGGGCTGATTGCTCGGGGGTATGCCTTCTTTCGCGAACTCCATAACGACAACCGGGCGCCCTTTTACTTCACGACAATCGCGGAAGGTAATGACGCTGCCATTCGAGTGTTGACGTCCGGTCGCGCCGGTCTGCCGTTGTATCATCCGGCGGGTGATTATCTGACGTTCGCTCTGTCGGCTCGACGAGGTGGGACAATGTTCCCCGCAGGAGTTCGGAACGGTACACAAGAGGACCTTCCCAAAGTTGTGGAGTTTCTCTCTCGCGTGGGGCGGCGTCGGCAATTTTTCCCGCAGTACACTCTCGAAGATTTCGGGGAGGAGACGGGGCAACTTCGATCGCTCTCGGCTTCGGATATTTTTCTGGCCGAACGGGATGGTTCGCTTGTCGGCGTCGTGGCCGGGTGGGACCAACACCGCTTCCGACAGACGATTGTGGAATCTTACCCCGCTTGGTTGAGATGGTTGCGTCCCTTCTACAATGGTTGGGCACGGTGTTGGGCGAGGCCGACGTTACCTCGCGAAGGGGGTCCCTTGCGGTATCGGTCGGGAGCGTTGCCGGTGGTCGAAGATGATGACCCGGAAACGTTCGGAGCGTTGTTGATGGCGCTGCGAGCGAGTCTTGCAGGGACTTCTTGTTCGCATGTGATGCTCGGGTTGCACGAAGACGATCCGTTGACACCTGTGGCTCGGCGACAAGCGTTCGCGTGTTACCGCACCCATTTGTTTTTGGTGTCGTGGGAAGACAGTCAGACCGTTCGCGGCAGGGTCGATTCGCGTGTGCCGTATTTGGAACTCGGAACTTTTTGAGGCTCAGACATGAAACTTGATCCACGCCTTGTGGAGGTTGATGATCTGTCCGCCGAACAGCGGGACCACCTCTTTGCTTTGATGGATCGGCACTACGAGAACGTCCAACGAGACGTCTTCGAGGCAGACTTGGCGGAAAAGCAATGGGTCATTTTGGTCACTGATGCCGGGACGCAGCAGGTGTGTGGATTCTCGACCCAGCGGATGTTGGAGGTTGAGGTCGAAGGAGTTCCGGTGGTTGCGTTGTTTTCCGGGGACACGATCATCGACCAGGCATACTGGGGTGATCCAGGTTTGGCGCGAGTGTGGGGACAGCTTGCGTTGTCCTTGATCGACGAGTATGTCGGGACTGAGTTGTATTGGTTCTTGCTTTCCAAGGGATATAAGACGTATCGTTTTTTGCCGTTGTTCTTTCGCGAGTATTATCCTCGGTTGGAGACCCAGACACCTCCCCGGATTCGCAAGGTCCTCGACGCGTTGGCGTTGCAGCGTTATCCCGAAGAGTACGACCCACGGGCAGGAATCGTTCGGACTTCGGATCGTCAGTATTGGTTGCGTCGTGGGGTGGCCGATGTCACTGCGGGGCGGTTGCAAAATCCACACGTCCAGTTCTTTGAGAGCTTGAATCCCGGAGCGTCACAAGGTGACGAACTTTGCTGCTTGGCTCCATTACGTCACGAGAATTTTACACCCGCGGCGTATCGCGTGATGAAGGTCGAACCGGTCGGGGGAGCCGCCAAATGTGGGCAAGGTGGTTGAACGCCGCGTGGTTGTGGAAATGTCGTCGAGAACTCGCGGCGTTCTCGCGGTCTTGCCGAAATGTTGCCGACACTCAGGAACGATTGTTACGCGAACTGGTTGTGGCCAATCGCAATACGTGGTTCGGGGTCAAGCATCGTTTTGATGCGATCAACACTCCAAGCGATTACCAGGCTCAAGTTCCGAAGATGAGAGAGGACGACCTCGCCGAAGCCGTGCGGCGCATCGGCGAGGGGGAGCTATGTGTCCTCACTCGCGAAAGGGTACATCTGCTCGAACCGACGAGTGGGACGACCGGGGAAAAGCTGATCCCGTATACGTCGAGCTTGCGGATTCAATTT
>CAYYUU010001350.1:0-1939 GCA_964474955.1 uncultured Alcaligenaceae bacterium
ATGCGAGCAGGAAAAAACCGGCGTGCGAATGTTGTGTTCGAGGCCGAGGACACGCGACGTCCGTAGAAATACACAAACCATCGGAACTAACGATTTTCCAAGAAACTACTGATTAAGAACAGGACATTCATGCGTTTCGGTTTTTCAGCACCGTGCGCAGAGTGATGTACACCGAGCCACGTTAGCACTGCAAATAGTAGAACGAGGAAAGTAGAGTGTTTTCGCATATTTTCTTTGTCCTTTATGAATCGAAGCCCGAGTTTGTCCCAACCCTACTTCAGGTGTAATTTACCCACTCTCACCATAACTGCCCATGTCTTCGAAGTCATCCGGTTCTTGGATTGTCGGTCGTCGGACAGGTCCAGGGCCCCGATACGCTACCCAAGCTATTTCGTAGTCTGTGGCGGGCTTAGCCCGTCCTGCGGCTACCTGGATGAAGTGTTCCTGGTCTGGCGTGATTGGTGTGAGAATCCCCTTGGCCAGGGCCTCAAGCCAGTGGCCGTAACGAACCAACAGCTTCAATTGGACCGAGGTAATCTTCCTGGTTACACTCCTTGGGACGAAGAACGAGGTTTTTCGCAGAAACTCATGATGATTTTCGACTTCCATTGCAGATTCCTTCTTCAGTTGCAACCGTCGATTCGGCACGGCTCTCCATTGTTGTGCGATCTTGCGAGAGAACAGGCGTCACTTTCCACCTGAGTCTGAGCTGACTGTCGCAGTCGCGTACACGAGGAGTCTCGGATTTCTGGAAGCACTCGAATACATATAGATGGTATCGTTTTCGCGATAGAACTCAGCACCGCGGTAGCGGTCGTTGAGTGGCGGACCGGGAGGCGGATCCATCAGCACGAATCGCTTCCCGTTCTTGCCGACTGGACTCAGTTTGCTGTCGACTTCTACATATTTGATATTGCCGCCTCGCCAGGTCGTGTGATCCTGGTAGACAATGAAATTCCTATTCTTCCACTGGAAAAAAGAGGGCCCGTATAAATCGTTATTGTCTCCCTTGATCGGCTCTACTAACGGAGTCTTCAATTGCACCCAGTTCTCCGCATCCTTGGAATGACCCAACAACACGCAGCGAATCCCTCTTTTTACGATAAATCCCGAATAGACCATAATGTACTTGCTGCCGAATTGTTTCAGCGGATACTTGTAGACTCTGGTATATGTGGCGTTGCGGGTGCCGATATTTTTGGCCTTGATACTGACACTGTGGTACTTGAACCGAATCCCATCTTCACTGGTCCATAACTCGGTTTGCGAGTTTTTCTTGTGGCCCCACATGTAGAACTTGCCCTTCTCCTCGATCCACCGGATATCTGGAGCGGATGGTCCCTTGATGACAGGATTGTTTTTATACTCTTTCCACGGGCCGTCCATGCTATCGGAATATGCCATGCTGATCGCAACGTGCCTATGAGGTGCGTAATACATATAGTACTTGCCTAACGGATTCTTAATGCGTCCCTCCGTCTTGATGATGGTGGGATGTATGAGGTCGTTTGTGGGAGCATAAGCCAGGCTCTTTGGGTGAAGGACGACTCCTTTGAAAGTGAATTTCGGTAAGGGCCCTTGCGCCTGTATTGGGTTTCCGGGAAGCAGGACGGCGAAACAACATGCCGTGAGAGGAACCCAGATCGTTTTCATTTTCTTTCCGTCCTTTGTGTTGTTGAGCCCAGTGGAAGTACTATTACCTCGGCAAATATAATTGCCACATGTCATTCAGCTGCCGCATAAGAAACCCATGGATTCAGAAAATAATTCATAATATGTCTGGGCAACTGTTGGAGTCGATGCATGAACTCTTGAATGAGCGTCCGCAACTGAGTCTGGGTGTGCGGCAAGCCTTTCGCCTTAACGTTGGATTTCATGTCCTGGTTGAGGTACTCCACGACATTCCACTCGGGCGAATACCTCGGCAACCAGAAGACCT
>CAYYUU010001351.1:0-1935 GCA_964474955.1 uncultured Alcaligenaceae bacterium
ACGTACGAACGCCAGGCCCGCGACACCCTCGTTCGCGAGACCCGCCGGGAACTCCAAGACCGAGTTTCTCGCGCTTATGGGACACTGTGCAATGCATCCATGATCACATCCGAAGAGACGATGGATTTGTTGTCCCGAGTCCGCCTTGGCATCAACGTCGGGTTACTCGACGACATCAGCATCCCGGTGGTCAACGAACTCTTCGTCCATACCCAGCCTGCCCACCTGCAAAAACTCATGAAGACCGAACTCGATGGCGAGGAACGCAATAGCGCCAGGGCTCGGTATCTCCGAAACAAGGTGCGAAACACAAACTCGCACCTCAATTGACCTTCGGTTGTTCGAGAAAAGTAGTAAGCACACTTCGTGTGCCGTAACCAGAAGTAGTAAGCACACTTCGTGTGCCGCCACCAACGAACAGACGGATGGCACTCGGAGAGTGCCTACTACTTTTTCCCTTTCTAACACTCTCGATTCATCGCACTTTCATCCACACCTCGTTCTCTCCCATATACTTCCTATACGTCCTGCGGAAAATTCTTGGACCGAGGAGTTCTTGTGGCCCATCTTAACAACGAACCTGGACCCCAACTTGGCGCCTCAAACGTCGAGGATTCGCCTTCCTCCCCTCGGATCTGGTGGGTCTTGTGGATCGCGTTACTCATCGCTTGGACCATCGCCTTGTGGGTTCCCGTGCAAGGCACATCCAACGTGGATCGGTCCCTTCCTGCGATCACAAAACGTTTCCTGTTCTCAAAGGTGCTGCACCTCGTCGTCTACTCTGCTCTTGCCGGAGTCATTCCGCAATTGCCGATCTCGCTTAGCGCACGGTGGATTCCGGTTTATCTCCTGATGCTGCATGCGAGCTTGACCGAAGTGTGTCAATTGTATTGGTTCGGACGATCCGGATTGGTTCTCGATGTGGCGCTGAATCACGTCGGCATCGGCATCGGTTTGGTCAGTGGGATGTGTTATTCTGCGGTTCGGACTTCGTATTCAGAGCCCTCGGAATAATAGGAAGGTGTGTGGCATGCTTTTGCTCAAAGCAAAAGCATGCTCTCCGGAGTTTCAGGACGACTACTAGCTCTCAAAACGCTTCCGCGAAAGGACGCTTGCCTTGTTCGCTACCTCACAACGGCGTGAGCCACTTCCCCCCCGATATCCGTGAGCCGATAATTCCGCCCTTGGAATCGGAACGTCAATCGTTCGTGGTTGATCCCCAATAAGTGAAGAAGCGTGGCATGGAAATCACGAACGTGCATGGAGTTCTCGACCGGCAGATAGCCGAGTTCATCGGTCTTGCCGTACGTCATTCCACCTTTGACACCTCCGCCAGCCATCAATGCGCAGAACGCATCTTTGTGGTGATCACGGCCCGCGTTCGGTCCGGCAGAACCCTGGAGCATCGGGGTCCGTCCGAACTCACCGCCCCAGACGATGAGCGTTTCGTCGAGGAGTCCGCGTTCTTTTAAATCTTGAATGAGAGCAGCTATCGGCTTGTCGATCTGCCGACACTTGTTCGGCATGCTCCGGAAGACGTTATTGTGGTGGTCCCAGCTGGAATCGAATAACTGCACGAAACGCACACCCCGTTCGACAAGACGACGGGCGAGTAAGCAGTTGTTGGCGAAGCTCGCGCGTCCGGGTTGCGTGCCATACATCTCGTGAATGCGTCGCGGCTCGTTGCGGATGTTCGTCAACTCGGGGACCGACATTTGCATCCGATAGGCCAATTCGTATTGGGATATTCGCGTTGAAATTTCCGGATCGCCAACATCAGCAAGCTGGGTTTTGTTGAGGGCCTGGATACTATTGATGAGTTGTCGGCGGTCGTTATGGTTCACGCCGCGTGGATTTGACAAGTACAACACCGGATCACCGGAATTGCGGAACTTCACACCTTGATGGAGGGTGGGCATAAATCCGCTCCCGTAA
>CAYYUU010001352.1:0-1933 GCA_964474955.1 uncultured Alcaligenaceae bacterium
AGCACTGCACAAATTCGGCTCAGGTCAGAGTATACATTGGAGTGATTCATAAAAAGTCCTTGGGTCACAACAAGAGAAGCGGCTCTCGTATCACGACTATTGTTTCAGCGTCTGCTGGTAGTACCATTCACCTTCGACAAGTACCCATACTTGCGTTCCTGGAGGTCGCCATCTGCGGTTCAGGCGGAGTTGCGTTTGTACTCGAGCCGATTTGCCGTCGTTGACGATGGAGACGGAGTTGATGCGGTGATCGTCCTTGCCGACCTTGGCGAGCTTCACCAAGGCGTGAATCGCTTGGAAGAACTTTTCGGCTTTTCGACGGCCATGCTTCTTGACGGTTGCCGGATCCGATAATTGGATGCAATCGGCGATTTCGCCCACGCGTGTGGCTTCGAACAGTTTTTGCACCCGAACGCGCAAGGCCTTTTCGGAAAGCGCGTTTACCTCTTTAGGTCGAGATTCAACCGCCATCTGCTTCCGGGCAGTAAAGAACTCCCACATGACCTGGGCATGATTGAAATCCTTGCCCACGGGGCCTATGAGGGACTTCGGCAAATATTGCCTGCCTCCTGGGACCACATGTCCGCCGCCTTTGACAGTCACGAGCATCACGCGTCGCTTCGTTTTGGCATTCCTCCAAAAGCGAACTTCGTTGGTGCAGCCGTCTTCCTTGTTCTTGTTGCCAAGCGAAAACACGACCGGTTCTCCTGTCATTTTGTTCGCTTTCAACAACAGCTTGATACTCTCTTGCACCGAAAGGATCCGTGCTTTCGGATCACCGGTCTTCTTGGGCTTTCTCATGGCTCCCCATCCGCCGTCGTAGGGCATCAAAGGGTCTTTCGTTCCGGCGATCATCGCAAAATCAATCGGGCGAGAAATGGGGAATTCATCGGCGAGGGCTTTCATCTGGCTGGCGATGACTGTTCCGGCGGCTTTGATTTTGTGCTTGGACTTCGCAGCCATGATAAAGGTCATAAGCCCTCCGCGGGACGCCCCGGTGATGAAGAGCCGCTTGCGATCGGCCTCTTCGCGTTGGAATACTTCGTCAATGACGGCGTCGAGAAATGCCACATCATTGGGTAACCATCCCCCCTTGAGCGCACTTGGATAGACCGCGACACACTCGCGGTTTTCGACGAGAGGTTTGAACCCGTAAGTGTTCCGCAGTCCTCTCCCGTTTCCGCCGCCGCCGTGGAGCACAACGACCAGCGGAAGCCCTTTGGTTTTGACCTTGCCGGTGCGGACGTAATATGTCCGCTCAACTTTTCCGACTCGAATCTTGTGGCGGGTCAGTTCATCTGGCCATGTTGTGGCGGTGATACAGAGAAAGAAAAAGGGGAAGCCAATTGCTCCGATACAGATTGAAAGAACCCAGTTGCGATTGCATGGGTATCGGTGAGCGGTAGATCGATTGTGCATATGCAGAAGATCCTGACGAGTTTTTCCACCATGGTGAAAGAAGTGGCCGAAGTGACCTCCACAACACTTTACCCCATCCCGACTGGGAGAGTTTCGCTCAAGTTCCGCGGACTTCGGATTATTTGGAACCAATCGATGCGACCTCACCGGCAGACTTGCCAAAACCATCGGGAGAAAGATACGCCTTTGCTTTCTTGTTCTTTCTCAAGTAAGCGTCCCAGAAAGCCACCGAGACATCTTTGACAAGCGGTGTGTACTTGTCTTCCCGCACCGTTGCTCTCTTGAATCTCCCCAGTCCGGGCGGCCCACCACCAAAGTGAAAATGTGTCGCCCCATCCATCACGACGAGATACTTGTCGCCTTTTCGGCTCAACTCAAAAGGTTCCTTTCGCCATTCAAAGCGATACCCCGGCCGTATATCCCGCGTACCCGTGACATAGAGCGTTGGGAGCTTGAGGTTTTTCCAACTCGTCTTGTGAAGGCCATACTCTCCTGTCCCGGCTGCCGAGAACGG
>CAYYUU010001353.1:0-1928 GCA_964474955.1 uncultured Alcaligenaceae bacterium
ATTTGCCATTCCCCGACAAATCCTTTGACACAGTGGTGTCAACCCACACGCTCGAACACGTGCGCGATCTCCAAGCGACCATCAGGGAAATGGTCCGAGTGGCTCGTCGGCGCGTGGTGATTGTCGTCCCTCGTCAGGCGTACAAACGATATACAATCGACTACCACCTGCACTTCTTCCCGTCCGAAGCGACGCTCCGAGTGGCCTTTCGATTGTCCGGGATGCAAGCCCGAGCGATTGACGGGGATTGGGGCGTGGTCTGGGATCGGCCCGGAGAGTTCTCCGAGCCGAGTCGAAACGAAAGCGTGGCAGAAGTCGAGGCGGGCGAACCACGTCCGAGCGTTACAGCGTAATCCGTCCGCCCTGGGCGCGAATGCTGCGCTGGGCCGCATCCAAGATTCGGACCACACGCAAGCCCGCTTCGCCATCGGTCAACGGCGTTTTTCCATTTTGGATGCATTCGATGAAGTGGCGAGCGACATTCTGCAAGGGCTCAGACCGGCCGACGTGTGGAGAATGAATGTCGCCCGTTCGGTAGCTGATCAGGATACCGCGTCGGTCTTCCGTCGTTGGATTCACCTGGACTCCGTGGTCGTAAATCTTGATCGGCTCCCACGGGTTCAGGTCGTTGTAGACCAAGCCCTTCTTACTCCCGCCAACGATGAGGTGGCGAATTTTCACCGGACTGAGCCAGTTGAGGTGGAACGACGCGAGTAAGTTTTTCCCGAAATCCATGTTCAAATAGGCGACGTCTTCGAGTTCCGGATCGACGTGCCGACTTCCCATCGCGGCGACGCTCTTGGGCAATTTCCCGAGCAAGAAATCGACGATCGACAGGTCGTGCGGTGCCAGGTCCCAGACGACGTTGACGTCCGTTTGGAAAAGCCCCAGGTTGATTCGCACGCTGTCGATGTAGAACAACTCGCCAAGTTCGCCCGAGTCGATCAGGTCTTTCACTTTCCGCACCGCAGCACTGTAGATGAACGTGTGATCGACCATCAACACGCGGCCCAGCTTTTTCGCCAGTGCCACCATCTCTTCGGCCTCGGTCACTGACATCGCCATCGGCTTCTCAACGATCACATGCTTACCGGCCTGCAAAGCGGCGAGTCCGAGCGGAGCATGTGTGGCGACGGGTGTTGCGATCGAGACCGCTTCGACTTCCGGATTGTTCAGGACGTCGTCGAATTCCCGTGTGGTCTGGGCCGTCGGGCAAAGGCCATGACAGTGGTCGAGTCGAGCGGGGTCCCGGTCGCAGATCATCACGACCCGACTCGTCGGGCAGGCGTTGAAGTTGCGGATGAGGTTCGGTCCCCAATAACCGCACCCGACGACAGCGACCCCAACCAAGTGAGAATCATGTTCCGATTCGTGGCCAACGGCTTCTGGTTGCTCTGACATAGCCATTTCTCGATCTGAGATTGAAGGAGTGAGGGGCAGTTCTCCAGGGGCAAAACGGCCCGCAAATCGATTTGGGCTTGGGCCGGGAACACGCAGATCTTGAGTGATTCGTTCGCGTCACTCGAAAACGTATTCTATAGTTGCCACAGACGAAGTAAAGCAATTCGAGCCGTTCAGGCAGGAAATCTTCGACCATGACAATACTATCCCCTACATCTCCGATGATCCACGAATCAGCACCCCCCCAAAGCGATTCGAAAGGTACGGAAAAGAACACCGCCAACACGGAATCCGGACAGGAAGTCCTCGCGTATACTAACGCGGCCCAGCCAGAGTGGGACGATTTCGTTGATAATTCTCGAAACGGAACAATCTTCCACAAGCAACAGTTTCTCGGATATCACCCCGAAGGCCGGTTTGCAAACGCAAGCTTGATGGTCCGCAAAAAGGGCAAGCTCGTTGCCGTCTTCCCGGCGGCCTGGGTCGAAGACGAGGAACTTGGTTGGGTCTTCAGTTCCTATCCCGGA
>CAYYUU010001354.1:0-1926 GCA_964474955.1 uncultured Alcaligenaceae bacterium
GTTGGAATAAGTGTGATATTTTGGAAAGTTGCTTTTAGCGGAGCGAAAAGCAACTTTACAAAAACACAAAACCAAACAACTTCGACGTCACTTCGCCCGTTTTCGAACCTCTGCCATCAGACGTTGCATTCGCGCGAGCACTTGTTTGTGTTCGGCGCTCTTGGCCAGGTTGGTGTATTCCATCGGGTCGGTCTTATAGTCATACAGTTCGACTCCATATTTTCCGCCGCCCCATTCCGTGTAGCGATATCGCGGCGTCCGGATCGAGTAACCGAGAATCTTCTGTCGTTTTCCTTTCTTCTTGACGCGACGGCCACGACTCCACGCTACCGTCAGTGCAGCATCTCGCACCTTGTGTTTGGGGTCCCTCAGCACAGGAACCAAGCTCTTTCCCTTGAGGTGTTTGGGCTTGGGCAACTGGCAGAGGTCCGCGAGGGTCGGATACATGTCTAACATTTCGGTCAGGGCTTTCGTCGATTGTCCTTTGTTCTTCTGGCGAGGGTCAGCGATGATCAGCGGGACGCGACACGAACCTTCGAACAGGTCGCCTTTCTGCCAGAGCCCGTGGTGACCGAGATGGTAGCCGTGGTCGGACACGAAGACGATGATGGTGTTCTCGGCAAGACCCATATCGTTGAGCGCTTCGAGTATCCGACCGAGTTGGGCATCCATGAACGTGATCGAGGCATAGTAAGCCTGGATGATTTCTTTTCGCTGGGCCACCGTGAGTTCGCGTTGTTTGGGTCGGTCTGCGAGTGCCGCCGGTGGGATGTCGTCGCGGTCACCCTTCTTTTCCATCAACGGCTGAATCTTCTCTCGCGGGTACATATCGAAATACTTGCTCGGCGCCACATAAGGCGTATGCGGTCGATAGAAACCCACGGCCAGAAAGAACGGCTTGCCAGTCTTCTTGGGATGATGCTTCTTCAATAATTGGATCGCTGCCGAAGCGGCCTTTCCGTCGGTGTGGTCGGTGTCCTTGCTCTTGATGTTGAGCCAACTCAACGTCCCGCCATAACGTCCTTTTTGCAGCGTCTTCACGAGATCGAGCTTGGTCCGGTCGATTCCTTTCGGGTTGATGACCTTAGTCCACGACTTCGGATCGTCCTTGCCATCGGTCCCGATTTGGAGCGGCACGCCATAATGAAATATCTTGCCGATGCGAGCCACGAAGTATCCATGTTGCTTGAACAGTTGAGCCAGCGTCACGACATTCGGTAATCGCTTGCGAAAGTTCCCACCATTCGACAGAACTCCCGTTTGCGGTGGATACATCCCCGTCATGAACGACGACCGACTCGGATTACAGACGGGATACTGACAGTAGGCATTGTGGAACAGCATTCCCCGCTTGGCGAGTTTGTCGATGTTGGGCGACTTCACGCGCGGATGGCCATAACAGCCGAGGTCGTTGTTGAGGTCGTCCACGGCGATGAACAACACATTGGGTTTCGTCGCCTTGGTCTTTGTTTGAGCGAAACTCGGAGTGATCAGGAGCAAAAGAAACAACGGCGCCAGGAGAAGAGATCGCATGATGTAGCTGCCTCCGTGTTGAAAAAGAGAGATTTCGTCTGGGGGAAAATTGTAAACGAGATGGGAAGGCGAGTCTGTGAATTTTTTGGGCAACGGGGGAGCAAGAGCCGTGTTTTTTGGGTGTGAGGCCTTCCATTTCGCATGCACAACCTTGGTGATTTGTCTTGCAATTGTTGTGAATTCAATATTTCCAGGATACCGACTTCTCTGACCCGTCTATTCGGGTGGTCTCTGCAAAATTTTGGGAGCAAGAGTGAAGTCTTTCAGCGCATTCCCAAAACGTGTTACTCTGGCGTGTCCAACCAAAGAAATCTGAGAAAATCTCAGAACATCCGACTTTCTCTGAAAGATATTCGGCTCTCGGCCCAAGTATCTAGCAAAAGAGCTTGCCCA
>CAYYUU010001355.1:0-1918 GCA_964474955.1 uncultured Alcaligenaceae bacterium
GTCCGCGTCGTGCGGGAACCGCAGTTGCTCGCCAACCTGGTGATCACGTCCTTGACCAAATCCGAGGACATGGAAGGCGATCTGCCCGAAGAATTGACGTTCGATCTCAAGGTCGAAATCGAGATCGAGGGACACAAATCGATCGTCTTGCAAGATACTTTCTCGGGGCTGACCTACTCCGGCAGCCGAGCACCGCGTGTCTTGTACAAGCAGGTTGCCGGCATCGTCAACGCCCTGACGTACAATGATTACGATCCTTTCACGATCAAAAAGATCAACTGCACGACGATCATTCGTCCCGGTCGCCAGACCGCCGAAATCCAGACGGTCGAGTTGCAATCGCAGGTGTACCGGCCCGGTGAAACGCTCAAGGCCAACGTGTTCGTTCGGCCGCACAAGGGCACGTTGCGACGAGTTCCGGTCACCCTTCGCATCCCCGAGACGTTGCCCGAGGGCGAGTACACTGCCTACATTTGTACAGATGTCGACAACGTCCGCCGGAAGATTCGAAGCACGCCGAGCCTGAATCAACCTCGTTCGCGAGAGGCCGTGCTCAAGACGTTACGGATGCGGACGACGCCTCGCCGAAACCGAATCGTCGTTCGCCTGCCGCTGAAGCCGCATGGCGTGGCGATTGAAGGAAAGACGCTTCCCGACCTGCCCGCGAGCATGGTTCACATCCTGGCGAACAGCCGTCGGTCCGGAGTTCAAACGATGAGTTCGGCGATCGTCTCGAAGACCGAAACGGCGTGGGTCATCTCCGGTTCGGAATCAGTGACGTTCCGCGTCAGCAAAAACAAACGAGTTTTGGAGTAAAAGAGACAAGAGACAAGAGTCAAGAGACAAGAGACAAAACGCGCAGGCGGGTGCGGCTCCTTTGGGCTCGTCACCCGACATCCATCACCAACGTTCTTCAACGCACTCCCTCTACTCAACAAACACCTCAAGACCCGGAAGGATTCCAAGATGCAACGAGTCACAATTTCGTTGTTCGTGTTGACAGGGCTCGGAATAATCACGACTCAAGTAAATTCATTGGCCCATGCCGCCAAGGTCAAAGTTTGGCATCACGCGGCCCAGGCGGACTACAAAGCCTCCAAGTTCCAGCAGGCCGTCATCAGCGATGGGGGCGTCTTGCGGCTTTCGAAAAAGATCAAGTCGATCATTGGTCTGAAGGCGACGCACATTTGGGACCTGGAAGAAGATGATCGCGGCAACCTTTACGTCGCCACGGGGGGCGAAGGCAAAATCTACCGCGTCACGCCGAAGGGAAAAGTCTCCGTCGCGTACACCAGTTCCGACAGCCAGATTCTTTGCCTGGGTCGAGGCGAGAACGGGACGATTTATGCGGGGACCGGGCCTTCCGGAACGCTCGTGCGGATTGGGCCGAAGGGGGAAACGAAGGTCGTAGCCAAGCGCCTCGGTTCGTACGTTTGGAGCCTCGCCATCGATGACAAAACAGGAACCGTGTTCGCGGGCACGGGTCCGAAAGGTCGCGTTTATGAAGTCTCATCGACCGGACTCGTCTCTCTCTTTTACGAAACCAAACAGGACCACATTTTGAGCCTCGCCCGGGATGCCAAAGGGGCTCTCTACGCGGGTACAGACAAAGGCGGACTCGTCTATCGAATCAACAAGGAAGCCAAAGGGATCGTCGTTTACTCCGCTCCTCAGTCAGAAATCCGCAGTCTCGTCGTTGCGAAAGACGGCGTTTACGCAGGCACGTCGGCACCCGTCGGTAGAACGTCGTCGGGGTCGAGCTATGCCAGCAGTGGCACGTTTTTCTCTGCCCTAGGAAAGAACGGCGGAAAACTTAGCATGACCAAGAATAAGAAGTTGTCTTCGAAAGAAATCGTACGCGGCACGCCCGTCAGTTCTGGCAGTGGCAGTGGAGGTTCGGCGGACTCTGACGAATCCG
>CAYYUU010001356.1:0-1916 GCA_964474955.1 uncultured Alcaligenaceae bacterium
TGTCGCCACTCCGTGGCTCAGAAACAACATCCCCACGCCCATGAGATTCATACTTGTTCGCCCAGCCTATCCCAGCAACATGGGTGCCGCAGCCCGCGCCTTGAAAACAATGGGTTTCAGCGACTTGGCGTTTGTGGCTCCTCTCGAATCACCCACTAACGAAAGAGCTATCAAGTTAGCTCGTGACAGCGTCGATGTGTTAGAGAGCGCCAAGATCTATGACACGTTGGCCGCAGCGTTAAAAGACCGTGATTTCGTCATCGGAACCACGATTCAAGATCGCCGCCCGTTTCCCGTCAAGATTTCCACGCACGATTTAAATAGCTATCTCCAAGAACGCGAATCGATTATTCAACGACCTGCCATTCTGTTCGGAACCGAAAAGACCGGTCTCGTCACCGAAGAACTCGAATATTGCGATATGATATGTTCTATTCCTACCGCCGGTCCGCATCCATCTCTTAATCTGGCGCAAGCCGTGATGGTTTTTGCCTACGAGTTATCGAAACAAACTTCTGTTGTTGGATCGCTTCCGAACCCGGCTCCAGCACGACCACCCGAATCGGTTTACAAGGCGTTCAAAGATTCCGTCGTAGCGATTGCGACATTCATCGGAATGAAGCCCGATTGGAGTTTGTATAGAAAGTTAATTACGTCTCTGCCATACATCGGCGTAGAAGATTTACGTTGGTTATTCAAGGTCATATCCTTGTTACGGGGACGCCTCGAAGGAACGAACAGAATCCGGTCGGAAATGAAAGATTTGGTCGAACCATCTGATGGGACGGAAGAATAACTACTTCCGTTTTCTTCGAAGTAACCGTCGGACAGTTCGCCGCCAATGTCGTTCGATCCAGTCATCGTCATAAGGAAGCACACGATGATGTTTCCACCCTTCGAGATCGAACTCACCCGCCATCCATTGGGCTCGTTCGCCGTTGCTCGTGTGAATGATCACGGGACAAGGCTGCGACGCTTGAGCGAGGAACTTTACGACTTGCACGCCATCACCGGGGTCTGTTGTGTCGTCCGGATATGGGTCCAAATCGTGGTCCAGAGAAATGAGCGCGGCTTTGGGCAAATACGCTTCGACTTCGGCGATCATTTTCCACGCTTGCCGCCAGATGTGAATTGGCACGCCGGGAAGCAACGTTTCCAGAACAGCAAGGAACCGCGCGACTCGATCCGGGTTGTCTTCCAAAATAAGAATCAAAATGGCCATCCCCAACTTCGCAGGGCGATCCGCAATTGAGTTCCTTTCCGTTAGAACCCCTAATACAATACCGACATTCCCGAGTTCCACAACTACTTTCGGAGGCCGATCGAATGCGTCCAAATCCAATCAAGCGAATGTTGAAAGAAGGAAAACCCGCCCTAGGTACATGGCTCTCACTCGGGAGTATTGTGGCTTCACGGTTCATGGCTCGATCCGGATTTCACTGGCTGACGCTCGACATCGAACACAGTCTGGTCGGTTGGGAAACGGCCAGTCATATTTTCGCGAGCATCGCCGATGCCGGATGTACGGCGCTGGCGCGAGTGCCTTCTAACACCCACGAGAACATTAAGCGAGTGCTCGACAATGGTGCTCACGGAATCGTGGTCCCGATGGTCAACACCCGCGAAGAAGCCGAAGCCGCTGTGTCGGCTGTGTTGTATCCTCCGGTTGGAACTCGAAGCGTCGGCGGCAGTGTCCACGCCTTGAACTTTGGGACCACGGCTCCTGATTACTACGCCCACGCCAACGACGAACTCCTGAAAGGCAATGGTGCCATGACTTCGAAGCTGGGCGCTGGGGCGCGGTTCTGGTCGGTGGTCGCGATGGTGATCGCCGCGGTCGGTGCCGGCAGCGCTCAAAATAGCCTGCGCATACTCACGCCGGAACAGGCCCTGCGTCTCGATGGAAACAGTGCGCG
>CAYYUU010001357.1:0-1915 GCA_964474955.1 uncultured Alcaligenaceae bacterium
TTTTGTTCGGAGTGGTTTCGACATTCTTCGGGCGGATGGTTTGGACTTTGCCCCAGAGTCCGCGACCGGATTCACCGCGTTCGGCCTATCGCCCCAATGTTCATCTTCGCACCAGCTCTTCCCAATACGGCCGTAAACCCTAGCCGTAGTGCGGTCATGAATCAATTATTTCTCTAAAATTCTTTTCCGAGAGCCTATTCCCGACCCTCCCACGACCTTCTTGCTCGGAAACTTCCGAAAAATGTCCGACCCAACAGCCGAACAGCTCGAAACCCGCTTCGACAAACTGCGGTCTTCCGCCATCGCCTTCGAAGACAAAGTCTATCGTTCCAGCTCCCCAAAGTACGCCACCGAAACCGACTTGATCACCGGCGAAGGCAGCCGACTCTTCGGAGGTCGATGGAACCCCAAGGGAATCGCGGTCGTGTACGCTTCCTTAAACCCCGAGACGGCAATGGCCGAAACGTTGGCCCACCACCGCTACTACAACCTCCCCATCGAAAACGCCATGCCCCGAACGTTCGTCGCCCTTCAGGTCCAACTCCAATGTGTCCTGGATTTGTCCGACGGATCAATACGACAACGGCTCCGGGTTTCGGAAAAGGACATGCTCACTGTCGATTGGCGGCAAGAAATGCACGCCAACCAAGAACCCATCACCCAACGATTGGGACGGGCTGCCCATTCCACCGGTTTCGAAGGCTTGCTGGTCCCCTCTGCCGCCGAGAAAAACGGGCGAAACCTCCTGGTCTTTCCCGCCAACCTCCAATCGGATAGTTTCCTGGAGGTCATCAATCCGGATAAACTCGACGACGATTGACATGCAAATATGCATGCAAATATACTTGATATTGTCTGGCAATTGCCCGATAATGAAATAGTTGACGCAGGGCATCACCTCCGACATTGTTTGTCTTTTTTTCGTAGGGTGGGGCAAGCGGAGCCTAAGCGAAGCGAAGGCCCACCATGCTCTCGGAGATCGGAGTGCTGTACGTCTTGTTTGACACCAACCCGAAGCGCAAGCGAGGAACTTGAGCGAAGCGGGAAACTCGCTTCAGGCCTTATTCTTTTCCCGACATTTCCAGGGGTCTCACCATGACACCAACAACCACCAAGAAATCCACCAATACTCGCAAGAACACCAAAAGCTCGGCAACGGCCTCCCAACCGACCAACACGCGAGACTTACGCCAACGATTAGGGCTCACGCAACCAGACTTCGCGCGGTTGTTAGGAATCTCGACGCGTTCAGTCGCCCAATTAGAAAGCGGCGAAAACCCCAAGGCTCCCGTCGAGAGACACCTGACCGAGATCAAACGCTTGACCGACGCACTCGCCGAAGTCATCCAGAAGGAATCCCTTGGCGAGTGGCTGAAGACACCCAACCAAGCATTGGATGGCTCCAAGCCCTTGGAAATCGTCGAACGCGGCGAAACCGACCGACTCTGGGAAATGATGTATTTTCTGCGTTCCGGAGTGCCTTCCTGAGTGACGCCCGATTGGGCCGTATCAAATGTAGGTTGTGAAAAAGCCGCGCAGCGGCGACATACGTTAGGCGTGGCCGTCAGGCCGCGTGATCCTATGCCGCCTCCTCTTCTCTGTCTTTTCCGGAGCCGCGCAGCGGCGACATCATGTAGGCGTGGCCGTCAGGCCGCGTGATCGTATCCGCCACCTCTCATCTTGTCTTTGTCTTTTCTGAAGCCGCGCAGCGGCGACATCATGTAGGCGTGGCCGTCAGGCCGCGTATTCGTAAATGTCGCTTCCTGTCCTCTGGCTTATATCTTCAACCAGCCGCGACGAGACCATTCTTCGCGGCCCTGAGGAAGAGGCCTTTTCTCTCCTGGCTCAGCAAAGGACTGGCAGCAGATTTGAAGCAGCAAGGGTGAAAATCTTGCAATTTGCCAGCGACTCCCGG
>CAYYUU010001358.1:0-240 GCA_964474955.1 uncultured Alcaligenaceae bacterium
TGGTGTTTACCGGGTCGACGGCTTACGGAGAAGGAACGAGCGAAGCAGTTTGGTTAGTCGCAAAGGCCCTTGGGTTGACGATCTTCGTCGGCGGGCTCCTTGGATTCGTGGGAGCGTGGTCGTTGGGGCTGCTCTTGCGGAGATATCTGATTCCCGACAACCTCCACAACCCGGTCGTGTTTGCATACGAACATGGCGACAATACAATGTCGAACACCCACCAATCCCAAACGGGTCAGC
>CAYYUU010001358.1:250-1904 GCA_964474955.1 uncultured Alcaligenaceae bacterium
GTCGACGATGATGGTACTTGGCGTCTTTGCAGTGTCGAACGCCGTCCAATCCGAATCGGGTCTGCTCGCCGTCACGGTCATGGGCTTCGTGCTGGCCAACCAACAGTCGATCACCATTAAGCACATCGTCGAATTCAAGGAGAACGTGACGGTCCTTTTGATCGGCAGCCTGTTCATCCTGTTGTCGGCGAGAATTCAGCGCGACCAACTCGCCGAGATCAGCCTGCCGATGTTCGGATTTGTGGCCGTCTTGATGTTGGTGATTCGCCCCGCCGCCATCTTCCTTTCGACATGGCGGACTGGCCTGAACTGGAAAGAACAAACCTTCTTGAGTTGGCTCGCTCCGCGTGGGATCGTGGCCGCCGCCGTCGCATCGGTCTTCGCCCTGGAAGCGGCAGGTCACGGCGAAGCCATTCCGAAACTCGTCCCGGCAGTGTTTTTGGTGATCGTCATAACGGTGGCGATTTATGGTTTGACGGCTTTTCCATTGGCGAGGTGGTTGGGCCTTGCCCAGAGAAATCCGCAGGGCATTCTCATCGCCAGCGCTCATCCGGGGGTTCGGGCCATCGCTCTCGTGTTGCAGGCCGCAGACATTCCTGTCATTCTGGTCGACACGAACTGGGGCAACATCCAGACGGCCAAACTCGAGGGATTGCGTGCCCGCTACGCCAGCATCCTCTCGACCGAAACGATCGAAGACATGGACCTTGGCGGGATCGGTCGGTTTCTAGCCCTGACGTACAACGACGAAGTAAATTCGCTCGCCGCGTGGCAACTCAAAGAATTGTTCGGCCAGAAAGAAGTCTACCAACTCGTTCCTCGCGGAAAGAAGACCCAGCAAACGAAGACAGACGACCATCTCTTGCATGGGCGGTTGCTGTTCCACCCGGACGAGACATACGAAAGCCTCGACGACCGTTTCGCACGCGGCCAAACGGCGAAGAAGACGAGGCTGACGGAGGAATTCGACTTCGAGAAATTTCGCGAGTATTACGGCGAAACGGCGTTGCCGTTATTTGCGATCGACGGGAGCGGAAACTTGACGGTCTTCACGGCCAAGGAAGACGTCGAACCGCAGCCCGGACATACTTTGATCAGCCTCGTTGATGTCCCGGAAAAAGATAAACTTACCGACGCGGCGAATGGCCAACAGTAACGCGGCGTCTCGACTCCTGCCGACCTTTCTCATTAGGTCCCGTTCTCGGAACCGGCGAAAACGTCCCACTTCAAGCTTTTGGGATTCCAGCATCCTGCCTTACAATGCAGGCAGGATTCCCAAAACGCCATCTCCCTTGCGTTCCCCCTTAACCTGAACAAGCGTTTCCTCTAAGCGCGAAGGAAAGGTTTCATATGACACCCGAATTCTCGGAAAAACTCGCAAAGGCTCGGCAACACTATCTTGATCTCCCGCCCGACTTACGAGCGAGTTACCTCGATCACATTCGGGAAGACGATCCCGAAATGGCCAAGGAATTGGAACGGAACCTCCGCGAGAGCAATTCGTTGCCGATGGGAGACGCGGAAGAGACGCTGGACCTTCCCCCGCGAAAGGATAGTTCCGAGTTACCCCAGGACAGCCACGCCGAGGTTCCCCTTCCACGCGCCGGAGAAATCCACCTAACAAAAACTCCACAAGCCGAGAGGCCAACCCAAC
>CAYYUU010001359.1:0-1894 GCA_964474955.1 uncultured Alcaligenaceae bacterium
TGGATAAATCATCCTTCGCAATGAGTTACCCCGCGATAGGTTATGAAATCACAAGGGCCTGGAGACATTTCCAGGCCCTTTTCGTTCTCAACTCCAAGGACGATAGCCCAAGCGGGACGTCTTGGTTTTCGGAAATCGCACCGGAAACAAAACGAGGCAAAAAGAACAGACCGGCAAAACGGACATCCATTTATTTCGAGTTCCGGATAGTATTCTTGGGCAGGTTAAAAACCGGGCCTACAATCTCGACCTCAAAAACAGCAGGGAAACCAAGAATGGCCCGCGTTGCGAGATTATTCTTCCGATGGCAGATCAACGGCCTTGTCGCTGTCCGAATTCAAACTACTTTCGCGAACAATCAATTCCCCCTGGACGCTGACCTTCACCGGCGGACCAACCGGCCAATCGATCCGTTGTCGCATGACATTCAGTGCATTTCGGATGATGGCCTCGGAGGGATAACTGTACGTCGACACACCGATAGTGAACAGATCACCGATGGGCAGGTTGTCGAACCCAACGACGGCGATGTCGCGAGGGACGTTCAGGCCTCGACTGAACAGCTCCATGATCAAACCGATGGCCACCGAATCTTGATAGCAGACGACTCCATCGGCTTTCTTTTCGACCAGACGGTCGGCGAGCCAACGATCCGCCTCTTTGCTTGAAAGGTTGGTTGGCAAAGTCAGAGTGATCGGGTCGTATCCGCCTTCTTGCTGCGAATCCTCAAGAGCGTTGATTCGCAGTTGGTGGATGTATCCGGCGATTCGTTCGTCGTGGCTGCTCGTCGGAGACGCGACGACGATGGCCACTCGTTTGCGACCGATGTCGAGGAGGTGTTCAGTACACCGCAACCCGCCGTCAAAATCATCCACACAAACCAGGTCGTGTTCGAGCTTTCGGCAGTGCCCTCGGAGGTTCCGATCCACTAACACAACGGGAACGTTTTCGGCAGCACAAAGGCCCAAGAATTTCTCGTCTTGCTGCATTTGCGAATCGGTCAGGCGAGATGGCAAGAAGAACAGACCAGCAATCCCCTCGTCAAGGGCTCGCTTGACCTGTTGCTGCATGTCTTTGCGACTCACGCCCTCGCCGAGGTCGAACGTCTCGACAAATTCGATGTTATCTTGTCCAGCGACAGCATCTAAACCGACACGCGAAACGGCCCCCGAAACTTTCTGCCAATTCCCGGGAGTCACCCGAAGGCAGAGTCCCCACTTTTGGTTCTTCTTCTTGCTGTCGGGAGTCGGAACATACCCGGATTTCTCGGCGCGGGTAATGACTCCTTTATCGCTCAACACTTGAATCGCGCGAGCTGCCGTCACGACCGAAACGTTGTGTTCTTCGGCAAGAACCCGAAGGCTGGGCATTTTTCGGTTCGCCCAATCTCCCTGGAGGATCCTCGCTTCGAGTTCCTGCGACAATTTTATATATTTGGGTCCGTTGGATGCGTGCGACATTCCAGATCACTCTCCCTGACTATTTCTTCACATTGTGTATCGTACAAGATTCTCCAATCTGGACAACACGAACTATTCCGTTTTTTGACTCGCGCCAGGGATCGATTCGCACAGAAATCGACCAAATGGATCTTACCGAATAGTCCGAAAATAGCATCTTCGACACTTCGACTTGACACCTTTGAACAACACACAAACGGACGCTTCCGATCATGGATTTGTCTATCGTGCAGTGGAGGCAAGAGAATATCAAATACGATCAGCAGCCAGGGAGATGACTTGATCGACCAAAACATTTGTAGCAGAAATGTCACAATTCTTCTTGGGGAGTTCTACCGTCTTTAACCGTTCCAGCCCGGGTGCTATAACAAGACCCGGAATCTCGCATCCGTTTTGGTCGTTGGAGGCTCCTGATCCTCGTCGGCCGCGAGCCT
>CAYYUU010001360.1:0-1894 GCA_964474955.1 uncultured Alcaligenaceae bacterium
GGGTCGATGTCCTCGACGACGACGATGAACTGTTTGAGGGATTTCCGGAAGCGCACTAAATTCTCGTGGCTCTTTTCGAGTTTGGTGGCTTTCACCAACTTACAGTACTTTTTCATGACCCGCAGTGTCTTTGCCCGCGTTTTCTCGAAACGCTTGGTCTTCCCTGGCGAGTCTGCCAACCCACCACGGGCGATTGTGCGCATGATCTGTAAGCCTTTGGTGATTTTCTCGTTTTGCTTGAGAGCTTGCTGATCCTTGGTAGGCAAACTTTTATCTTTGAGTTTCGCTTTGACGTCCTTGCCGACGCCGAAACGCTCATTCACCCGTTTCCACAGCTTGTGGATTTTGAGAGGACTTTGGACAGATTGCACAGATCGCACATCCTGGAATGGAATGATTTGGTTGTGACGGGAAGATAGTACGATATAGTGCGGAAAGGAAGCTTGCCAGCAAATTCCGGAAAATTCGGATAAGGCGAGGTTCGGAGGACGGTTCTGTGACTTTTGGGCTTTGGATGTGCTGAGGAATCGTTGGTATCTGCTAACCGCGTGTACCTACCAAATTGACACTCATTGCTTCTCCGTCCCACGGCTTGGGTCTGGCGAATTGATCCCGAACCACTGATCACCGTGCCTCGGCATCTCTTGGTCGATATCCGTTTCGTCTTTTCGATTGCATCAATTTTCACTTCTACGACCGCATACGTGACGAGACTTCCTCGGATTTACGTTCGTCATTGGGATTCTTAAATTTACAATATGCCTGTCACTGTATGTGTTACCCTCTTCACCACTTATCTTCCTCAAAGATATATTTTTTCGAGTTGTTGAATAATGTTGCAATTTCTTCAGACGAGTCGAGGTGTCGTCCCTGCCTTACTGCTTTTATTCCTGACGGGATTCTCTCCCGCTCAAGAAATTACTCAGCCCCTCTTGAAATCGTTCCGATGGCGCCCGTTGGGGCCATCGGCGACGGGAGGCCGGATCGTCGACATAGGTGTCCATCCCAGGAATCCGAACATTATCTATGCTGCGGCAGCTTCCGGGGGACTTTGGAAGACGACGAACAATGGGACTACGTGGAAGTGTGTTTTCGAGAATGAAGGTACACTATCAATTGGTGACGTCGCGGTGGACCCGTCACAACCGGATACGATTTGGGTCGGTACTGGCGAGGCCAATAATCAAAGGAGTTCGTTATGGGGCGATGGGGTCTACAAATCGAATGATGGGGGGAAGACGTGGAAGAACATGGGCTTGGCGGATACCCAACATATTGGACGCATCGTCGTGCATCCGACGAATTCGGACATTGTGTATGTTGCGGCCCTAGGTCATCTCTATACGTTCAACAAAGAGAGAGGATTGTTCAAGACGACCGATGGGGGGAAGACCTGGAACAAAGTGTTATATGTCAACGAACGAATTGGTGTTGTGGACGTCGTGATCGATCCAAAAGATCCAAGTATTTTATATGCGGCGACGTATGAGCGACTACGTCGAGCGTGGAATTTCGATGGAGCGGGGCCAGGATCTGCGATCTATAAATCCAGTGATAGTGGGAAGACCTGGACAAAATTAAAAGGCGGCTTGCCGACGGGCAATATCGGAAGAATCGGCCTGAGCATATATCCGAAAAATCCGAAAGTAGTCTACGCAACCGTTTCGAATCAGAATCTGAAAACCACGGTCAAAAGACAAGGAGGGCTAACCGTTGACGACTTCGGGATGAAGGTCAAGTTTGAGAAAGAGAACTGTCTGATCACATCCATAAAGGATGGAGGATTGGCCCTACGGTATCTCATCTAAATAGGTGACCAATTGTTCTAAATCGCCGACCATAATTTCTCCTAGATTGAGGATCTCTCTGAGGTGTTGAGTGGTTTGCGTTAAGG
>CAYYUU010001361.1:0-1888 GCA_964474955.1 uncultured Alcaligenaceae bacterium
TCCCAACAACACGACCAACTGACAACCCGTATTTTTAGTCTGGAAGATGCACTAGCCGGTGAACTTCGAGAGTTGTTGGGCGTGTAGGCCCGAAGGGCATCTCGGCGGTGTGGTGGGCACAGAGACCAGCCCTTTCACGGTTATAAAAAAGGTAGCTAAAGACGCTTTTTTTAAGTGTTAAATTTCAAAGGACTTAGCAAATTTGGCTGATTTAGTTACGTCTATTATCCGGTCTTTAATATCCGTGATTTGATATCTGGTCTTTTGAACAGTACTGGTGAGCCGCCCCGTATTTTTTTCGGGGTTAAGATTCAGCTCTATTTCGAATCCTTTTTATAACCGTGAAAGGGCTGGCACAGAGACCCCACTGGTGGTTCTGAGACACCGAAAAACATCGGAAAACATACCTTCCTCTCCATCGCCGAGATGTGGGTTCATGGGGAGAAACAAGTTTCGAGGTGGGGTGTGGGAGAGTTAGTTCTCCCATACCCTTCAGATAGACAGAGGAGAGCAGGCATGCGCGTGAATGGTCGAAGTCGGTTGTACATCAGCGAGGCTGTTGCAAGCCAAGAATGGGTTCGCATCCGAATTGATGACGAACGGAACTATGAGTTCTGGATGGAATTGTTGGTCACGACGGAAGAATTGCGAGAATTCGTCCGAGCCACTCAAGAAGTTGGTAAGGACGATCTGATGGTGTTGGACACAGAGACGCGATAACAAAGGAGAGGCACTATGTTTGGATTGGAAAAGGTCTGGAATGCGGTGAGTTCGTTCACCGCTGCGATGTCTGAGCTGACGAACACTGTCCGAGAGACCAACACGAGAATTCGAGAAGGGCTACGGTTGGACACTTCCGACGAGAGGGAGTGGATCAAAGTCAATCCTGATGGTTAAGAGTCGAGCCATAAAGGCAACAAGAGAGGGAAAGCAACAAAGTAGCTCTCCTCCAAATAACTGACTTCGCAGCACGAGTAGCCTCGTTCTTGATTGTGGTTGCTTACGTTTTTCACTTCCCTTGTTGTAAGCTTTCTTGGGATTTCATACCCTTAACCCCCCGATCAGTGCGTCAACGCATCAACTGTAAGAATCGTTCAGATCGGTGTAAAAGGCACCGTTGCTTCACTCGGGAAAAATGGTGAGCTAGACTCGTTCGGACTCCACCGAGTAAATTCAGAGCTGATCTGGTGTTCTGCTCGAAACGCACACCTCCTCCAGGCTGCTGGTGGAACTGTAGAACCTTGAAAGGCTATTGTCCTCGGGGGAGAAGACCTGTGGCGCGTCTCACCGGCCTAATCGGTCCCGCCTTACAGCGTATACCTGACATTCGAACCTACCAAGGACCTACAGGCGTTAATATGCCTGGTAACAACGCCGGTTCGGGTTACAACAATACTCCATCGACACGTCGCATCGATCCGGACCGATATTTCCGGCGGTCTTAATACACTCGAATTCGACCATCCCGGCTTGGTATTCGGGATCTTGTTCGAAATCTTCCCCATAGACAGCCATGGACTTGCACGTGATGTGAATGCAACGCAGGGCTTGTCGTTGTTGGCTCGGTTTCGGGTCTTGCTGAGACATGGTTATCACCCCCAAGTGTCAAATGTCTTTGTTTTACGCTTCCCAGTAGGGACGTTCTCCGGCTGCCAATAGAATCGCCCGCTTGACGGCCACTACAATCAACTTGACCTTGTAGTCATTTTGTTGGAGTGGCATGGCGTTGGCCGTTGCGGCTCGACCGGCGCCGACTGCTGTTTCTTGAGTAATCCGCTGGCCGTTCAACGCTCGCGCGGCACCGGTCGCGACAATCGTAATCGGTGCGACGTGGCCCAGGACGATCTTGGCGTTGGCCACAACACCATTGCGGACGCGAAACGCTACG
>CAYYUU010001362.1:0-1886 GCA_964474955.1 uncultured Alcaligenaceae bacterium
AAAAAGGGCGTATTCTCCGGGATTTATGGCCCGAAAATCTGCGAACGTTCAGGTAGAACTCAAACGAGGTTCCGAGAGCGAAAGGAATTCCCGTGCCATTCGTCAACGTGAAGGTCACTCCGGGCATCACGACCGAACAGAAGGCCCAACTCGTTGCCGAAATTACGGCTACGCTCCAACGAGTACTCGGCAAAAAACCCGAACACACCCACATCGTGATCGACGAGATCGATCCGGAGAATTGGGGATTCGCTGGCGTTCTCACGACTGAATTCCGAAAGAACGAGAGTTCGAAATAACATGGAACTCTCGTTCTCATCATTGTAATAACTCCGCCAACATAACGAACGAGGTTACCGGATGGCCCTTCGAGTCTACAACACGCTGACAGGCGAAAAATCACAATTCGAAACGGTCGAACCTGGCAAGGTCCGAATGTATGTGTGTGGCCCAACAGTATATAAGCCAAGTCATCTCGGACACATGGTCGGTCCGGTGATCTTCGACACCGTCAAGCGATATCTCCTATATTGCGGCTATGAAGTTACGTTCGTTGTGAACATCACGGACGTCGACGATAAACTCATCAATGAGGCGAAGGCCCGGAACACGACAGTCCCGGATCTCGCCGAACGGGTCACCAGGGACTACTTCGAAAACCTCAGTAAACTCAACGTCACGAGTATCGACAAGACCCCCAAGGCCACCGAACATATCGGCGACATCATTGAAATCATTCAAGGACTCATTGACAAAGGCTATGCTTATGCCGCCGAAGGAGACGTATATTTCGACGTCACCAAGGACGACGATTACGGAAAGCTCTGCCATCGTGATCCCGAACAACTCGAAGCGGGAGCAAGAATCGAAGTCAGTGCGAAGAAACGCAACCCGAGCGACTTTGCTCTGTGGAAAGGTGCAAAACCAGGCGAACCACAGTGGGACAGTCCTTGGGGTCCGGGTCGTCCCGGTTGGCACATCGAGTGCTCCGCCATGAGCATGAAGATTCTCGGCGAAACCCTCGACATTCACGGCGGTGGACTCGACCTTCAGTTCCCCCACCACGAAAACGAGTTGGCGCAATCCGAGTCGTTTACTGGCAAGACGTTTGCTCGCTATTGGATGCACAACGGATTGATCATGGTCGGCGACAAGAAGATGGGCAAGTCCGAAGGGAACACGATGGACATGGCCGAACTGCTCACTCGTCACCAACCCGAGACCATTCGGTTCTTCCTGATCGCGACGCATTACCGACGACCCACCGACTACAAAGGCGGCGAGGAAGGTGGAGAAGCCCGTCTCGCAGAGATTCGCCGTGGGCTCGATAACTTTTATCGCTTTTTCGAACGGTACGAACGCATTACGGGCACGAGCTTCTATGCTCTGGAAGCACCTCGCAAGAAAAATGAGTTCGATCCTGGGGACGACGAGTTGTTGAAGGACATCGACGAACGTCGCACTTTGTTCCTCGAACACATGGACGACGATTTCAATACGGGTGGTGCCGTGGGGATTCTCTACGAGGTATTGCCTGTCTTGAATCGGTTTGTCGATCAGAAGAACCTGGAATCCGCCGAAGCTAACCCGGACGACAAGGCGACCCTGCAGAAGGCCGCCATCGTACTCAAAGAACTCGGCCAAATTCTCGGCGTGTTCGAACAAGTGCAGGAAGAACCTGGAGGCGGAACACAAGACGAGTTGGTGCCCTCGTTGAAGCAACTCCTGATCGACGTTCGACAGGCCGCCCGGAAATCGAAGAATTTCGACCTCAGCGACATGATTCGAGATCGGCTCGGCGAACTGAGTATCACGCTGGAGGATCGCAAGGAAGGCACCACCTGGCGAAAAGGGTAGAAAGTAGAATGTTGGGAAGAGTCGCTTTT
>CAYYUU010001363.1:0-1877 GCA_964474955.1 uncultured Alcaligenaceae bacterium
GGAGACCGTCTTTGGGTGCTTTCCATTGAGTCCCCGTGCCCTTGGTCACTCGTGATTTTCCATCGAGTTTCCACTCGATGCTGTAGTCTGTTCTTTTCCAGTTCCCGTCATCCTTTCCGGCATTAACATCCAGATGCAACTTCACTGGGTTGGATGAGTAGAGTCTCTTCGCGTGCCCTGCCACGAAGATGTTTTTGAACGTCGGCGCTCGGCGGTCGACATGAAAGTACGTTGCGCCCCGAAATTTCCTGTCTTGGGGAGACGCCACGAGGATGTCCACGCGGCCACTCAAACGGCGGATGTCCACCTTGGCTTCCTGCACGTGGCGGAACCATTGTTTTGACTTCACAACCTTCACGACTTTTTTTCCGGACATAACCTGGACGTTAAAGCGGTTCAAGTTTTTGTTCTTGGGAGTGATTCGAACAAGGACGGTCTCGCCGTGTTTGATCGGTGCAATCACGATTTCTCGAAAGCCGTTGCGGTGGACATATTTCGAGTTCGCAGCTTTGATTTCGACCTGACTCCAAGCAGGCGACAAGGGAAGACAAAGGGTTCCGAGAACGATCATGACCGGTGCGTAGATTTTCTTCTGGGGTGTCATCAGATCTTCCTCCTTAGCCAATTCGATTTGAGATGAGTTGGGAGCGACGAACTTCGGACGAGACCGGCGCGTTTGAAGCCGGAAACGCCAACCATCGAGTTCGACAGTTGTAATTTCCTAAAGCAAACAAGATGCCCGGCGGCAAGAAAAAAATGGGTTGTTGGCGTTAGAATGCGCGATCGCGTTGGAAAAGGCTGGCGTTCGTGAGTTTTTCTGCGGTCAACGCGAGGAGCGTGGAGAACTCAACTTCTCTCTGGAAGATTCCCAGACCGATCGAATCGACCCCATCGAATGTGCGGACTTGAACATCGGTGGTCGTGTCCGCACACCGGAACAGTAGCGCTTCTACGCCTCGCATCATTCAAAACGATGTGTCTGACAGGACAAGAGTTTCAGGAATGTTCAATTGCTGGGGATTGGGGGAGACGTTCCGAACTCGGAACGAAGATCCATCGGGGGGAAGAACTTATCTCCAAGAACTGCACGAACCGATCCACTGCCACGGCTGAACGTCGGCGGATCAACAAGAGTCGTGTTTGTGTCCGTTCGGAAAGTGTCATTTGTCGCTCCGCGAAAGAACGCCTTTATTTTTCGCGTCCTTTCACCGGTGCGGAAGGCGACACTACACAAGACGACAATTGTTGATCCAAACGCCCAACGCCGCGGCTTCACGCGATGCCCAGGCGGATGAAGTTTTTTCGTCTTTCGTGTTGCTGTCCAAACGATCCACTTGAGCCGTTGACGTTCAACAGTGCTGGCGTGATGTGCGTGTGCCGAGATACGCCAAACGACGAATCACGGACATCGTCGAAATTGAACCTAATTTGATATCCGCAAACGAGATGAAATTTTAACTCAGCCGAGAAAAAAATCTCTCGTTTTTTGATGCACCTCATGTGGACAAGAATGGGCGCTCGGAAATCCAGACGGGTTTGGTTTGGTGTCGTGTTGCACAAAATGAGGCATTCGTATTCTTGCACGAATTGCAGAAAAGTTGTGGCCTGACGTTGATAACGTGGGGCTGTCATTTCTATACATGAAATTGCAACTCCGATCTCCGCAGGAATGCCAGCGTTGTACCGGCAAGCTGAGTTATGTCCTTACAAGTTAAATCAAGGAGTCTCTTCATGTTAGAACTGTTTGCTGAGCTACCGACATTGAACGTATTTCAGTATTCGGTGGTAGACAATTTCTTCTCGATGACGGTCGCGACGATGGGAGCCGCGGCCATCTTCTTCTTCCTGGCCCGTAACAGCGTGGCTCCGAAGTACCG
>CAYYUU010001364.1:0-419 GCA_964474955.1 uncultured Alcaligenaceae bacterium
ACTCCCAAACAAAACAAAGACAAAGACAACGGCACACGGAGTGTGCCTGCTACTTCTGGTCACGGCACACGGAGTGTGCCTACTACTAAAAAACAAAAACCATGTCCACCGAAACCACACCAGAAACGTCGACCCAACAAGAGTCCACGCCTGTCTCACCTGAAGTCAAGGCATACCAACGTCAGAAGATCACACTCCGTCTTGTGAACTTGGTGATCGGCATTGTGTATATGTGCGTCATGGCTTTTGTTGTGGGTCCGATACTCGCACCGATTCTGCCAGAGTATGTTGGAGAGTCGCGGTGGCTCCAACTCATTGCCGTGGCCGTATTATTAGGTCTTGGTGCGGAGTTGTTATCTTTGCCACTATCCTTTTACTCGGGATATGTTCTCGAACATCGTTACGGTTTGAGTAACCAG
>CAYYUU010001364.1:429-1866 GCA_964474955.1 uncultured Alcaligenaceae bacterium
AGACGCTTGGAGGTTGGAGCGCCAAAAAACTCAAGGGCTATCTCGTCGGTGGTGTTATTGGTTTGATATTACTGTTGGGTTTCTATGCGATGCTCTGGAACACCGGAGAGTATTGGTGGTTGTGGACGGCGTTCGCATGGTTGGGCGTCACGTTAGTTCTCGGTCGGATCATGCCGGTGTTAATCTTGCCACTGTTCTACAAAGTAGAGCCACTCGACGACGAATCTCTGAAGGAACGGCTCAAGAAACTGGCCGAAGGAACAGGCTTGGAGATCGAGGGAGTCTATCGTCTCGGGTTGAGCAAGGAAACCAAGAAGGCGAACGCCGCGTTGGCTGGCCTCGGGAAGTCGCGGCGGGTTCTTTTGGGAGACACGCTCCTGGAGGAATTCACGCCCGAAGAAATCGAGGTCGTGTTCGCTCACGAAGTTGGTCATCACGTTCACAAACACATGCCCAAGATGATCGCCTTCGGCATCCTCACAACGATGCTCGGGTTCTGGCTCGTCGATTTGCTTTTGCGACAGGGAGCGGGGACGCTGGCGTTCGACCATCCGGCCGCGCTGCCGCTGGTCTTGCTCGTGTTGTCTGTGTTCGATCTGATTTTGAGTCCGCTTGAGAATGCCGTCAGCCGATATCACGAACGACAAAGTGACCGTTATGCCCTCGACAAAACGGGTCTCAAAGATGCCTATCGTTCGGCGTTCACGAAACTGGCGACGATGAACAAATCCGACCCCGCCCCAAATCCTGTCGTCGTTTGGCTTCTGTACGACCATCCGCCGATTCGTGAGCGGATTGCGATGGCTGGTTAATCGCGGAAGGGAAATCTTTCCTTTGTGAGACGGTTCTCAGAACCAAAAGATGAAAAAAGTCTTGGTCTGCCGATGTTCTTTGGGTGGACTGTTTTGCACAATCCCGCTCACTCCTCAAAGTTTGCCTCACCTCTTGAGTGCGCCGTTCGCTTTGGAAAGCGTAGCTTCCGGAAAAGTTGCGTTACGGTTCCCCGGAAAAGACTGAGGCTCGCGGTCTTGTTCCACTCGGTCAAGCCATTGACCCTTGAACATTTTTCGACATTTTTTCAAGGTCGCTCTGGGTCTCGACGGTCTCCAAAAGGACAACTCGAACCATATGCAATTGATGAAAGAATTTTGAGGAAATTTTGGTTATTTTTGTTGTGTCGGCGAGCACGCTGGGTTACGAATGATATATGTTCGTGTTTCTCACGTTATTTCTTTCAGCTTAGTCCATTCTGACTCATGGTTGAGCGTGGGATTACGAAACACTCGCTCATTTTCTTTCTATTGTACGATTCAGTTCTACTCAAAAGGAGGCACGTCTATGCGCCGGTCCGGATTCCGTCGAGGGTTCACCCTCATCGAGTTGTTAGTCGTTATTGCTATTTTTGCAATTCTTTTAGGGTTTTTGATCCAGGCTGTC
>CAYYUU010001365.1:0-1863 GCA_964474955.1 uncultured Alcaligenaceae bacterium
CAACCGCATCACCTATAGCAAGGGTAAGAAAGCGGATGTTTGGCATTGTCGTCAACGAGGGAAAAACGAGAACTTTATCGAGCACGTCAAGACCTTGAACGAGGAATCCGGTCCCGTTCTTGGTCGGCATCGCGTTTTGATCAACTGGCACGGGAGTAAGAAAGACGTGTTCGCCAAGGAAGAGCGAGAACTAACCGTTTATAACATGCCCGGAGGAATTCTCGTTGAATTCGCATCGCGTTTGAAGACGACCGACGGAAAAGTCATTCTCGATGGGGACCCACAACATGCTGGTTTCCAATTCCGCGCGAGCAATGACGTCGCTCGGAAAACGAAAAACCAGACTTACTATCTCCGCCCGAACACGGGCAAAGGAAAACTTGGTGGAACAATCAACTGGCCCGGAAACAAGAAAGATACCGTTGATCTCCCTTGGAAAGCTATGAGTTTTGTGCTGGACGGAAAACGATATACTGCGGCCTATTTAGATCATCCGAAAAACCCTGGTGAAGCTCGTCACAGCGAACGGAATTATGGTCGCTTCGGGTATTACTTCAAGTACACAGTCACCGAAGAGAATCCACTGTTGGTGAAGTATCGTGTGTGGCTCCATATCGGTTATTTGACAATGGATGGCGTGAGTGATTTGCGACAAGATTTCGTGATGCCGCCGAAAGTAAGTGTCAAGAAATCATAATTCATCAAGTTCCGAGTCATCGTTGCAAGGAAGATCGTCCCGGCCTACGGATGGGCCGTCTATGTAACTCGACTCACAACTCAATCGGATAATTGCCATGTCAACCCCTTCCACTTTGCCCGAGTTCTGGGAATGGTTCCGACAAAACGGAACAAGACTCCGCGACATCGTTTACGGAAAGGATGAAGTCGCGCGAGAACAAGCGTTTGACGAACTCGCCGAAGCGAAACAGGTTGTTGCTCCAGAACTCCTATTTGAATTCGGCGCCAAACGGGAAGGTCAGCCGTCCGAACTCGTTGTGAGTGCGGACGGACGTCACGAACGAGTCGACATGGTCAAGGATTTTGTGGACTCGGCTCCGAAAGTCGAGGGCTGGGAAATCATTGCGTTCCGACCACGAATGGGAGTTGGAGAAGACTTGGAAATCCAGATCCAAGGCGAGACGGTTGGACCGAACGACATTTGGTATCAGGTCACACCCGAAGACGATGGTTTGGGCGTGACGCTCTATGTTCGGGGCTTGACCGACGAGAACGCGCAGATGCGTGGGCTTGGGGCATCTCTGATGCTCGAGCACGAGATCGGCGAGCGTGACACCTTGACTTTGTTGGCATCACTCGAAATCGAACCTTTGCCAGAACAGCCCGAAGCCCAAGGACTCCGAGCTTTCACGACGTTAGTTTCGACCTTCGAAGAGGCGAGGACGAAACGATATCCGCCACCCGGTTCGCTCCAGATTGAAGACGGAAACTGGCAAATGCTCGAAGGGAATATCAACGACCAACCCGCTTGGATATTTTTGAACCGCAGCTTTGACGAGTTGATCAGCCACCCTGACTACGACCGGCGTTTGACCGTCTCAATCCCGTTTCGGGAAGTTCGGGAGGATGGGTTACCGACGACCGAAGAGGAATATGGGGGAGCCCAAGAACTCGGCGATCAAGTTTGCAAGATGCTCCAGGAAGGCCAGGAAGCTCTACACGTAATGACGCTCGTGATGGGTGGGCGGCGTGACATGATACTCCACACGAACTCGCTGGAACAAGCCTTGGCTCGGCTCCAGTCTGCTCCGACGAATGATTTCGGCCACAAGTTGGAAAGCGAATTCGAGTGGGATACCTATTGGGGAATGTATAGAACCTTCATGAATGCAGGGGACAATGACA
>CAYYUU010001366.1:0-1862 GCA_964474955.1 uncultured Alcaligenaceae bacterium
GTTCGGTGGCCTTCAGTCCCGACGGATTGCAAGTGGCTTCGGGGAGCGATGACCAAACGATCCGCATTTGGGACCTGACCACCAACAAGGAGTTTTTGACGCTGGAGGGAACGTCGCGGGCCGTGACTTCGATTGCTTATCATCCTCACGGCAGGCGTTTGGTGAGCGTCGGAGAGGATCGAGCCGTTCGGCTCTGGGACCTCGCGACCCGCCGCGAAATTCTGTTACTTCAAGGTCCGAAAGGACCGCTCCGGACGGTCGCGTTCAGTCCCGATGGAAGATACATCGCCACGGGCGGGTATTACACGAGCGTCCACGTCTGGGATAGCGGGAAGAGAGAATAAGAAACGGTCGGTCGAGTCGGACTGATGCCCAAGTGTTGCATTTGAGTTCGTCTGAGATAGTTGCTTTTCGCCGAGCGAAAAGTTCTTTGTCTTGGATTTCTTTTCGCAGAGCGAAAAGCAACGTTCCCACCTCGTAACGAATCACCATCCGGCCATCCGCGGCTACCTATTGTTCATCAGACGCTGGACCTTCAGCATCAGTTCGAGCGGGCTCACTTCGCGTGGCGTGAGGTCCCACGCATCGAGCCAACTCACTTTGGCCCGACGCATGCCGTAATCTTGAACGAGTCGCTTTTCGAAGTCGGGCATGTGGGCCGCGCCGTAGAAGATGGCGATCCTTTTCTTCCCGGCGACGACTTGTTGCTGGAAGACTTTCATGCAAGCGGCGTTGCGGTCGTCGACGAGCATACGTGTGAGCGTACGTCCGAGTCCCTCGCCGGTCGCCGACTCGGCCAGGGATTCGGCGAGCATGCGCTTCATCTTGCTCGGGCCTTTCGGGTCACTCAACATCTTCAACGGGTCGAACGGGGCTTGCTTGGCCTGGGGGTTATTCTTCATCTTCCGAACCGCGAGATTTTGTTGACGCAAAACGTCGGCCAACACGCTCAACCCGATCGTGAACATGTCGTCGCCTCGTTTTTTCATCGCTGCGGCCATTTCCTTTGGCGACAAGTCGGCGTGGACGAAGTTTTTCTTGCTGTAGTCGATGGCTTCGGTTTGCGATTCGAGCCCAAGAAAAATAGTCATGGCTCGTTGGATCATGGCGAGCGGATTGTCGCTTCGTTTTCCTCGCATTGGTCGCACTCCCTTCGGGGCCACCAATTCGTAGAGAACGACGTCATAGTCTTTGAACATCTCGTTCAGGTCTTGGTAGTAGTTGCCGTCGGCCATGTGGACCACGCCGACCAAATCGACGACCAGCTTGTTTTTCCCTTTGGCCGGAACAAACCGCACGACGGCCGTTTGCATCGCTTTCGGCACGCCCCGCTGATTCTTGGTCAGGCGAACATAGTTCATCGCCTTGAATTTTTTCGGCAGGACGATGCCTGGTTTTTGTTTGGGCTTTTTGATGACGTCGGCGTTTACGGGATTTGTCGCAACGAAAGCTGTGCACGCCGCCAGAAAGAAACCGAATGGGAACTTCATATGTTGTATACCTCGATCGAAATGAAACTATGTCGGAGCGATTATACTACAATAGCAGATAAGACATTTTAGTTCTACGAATGTGGAAGGGGCGAGGGTCAAGGGTTTGAGGGTAGAGAGTTGAGAGACAAAAAGTACGAAGTTATCTGTTATGCGTCTCGTTATCTGGACGGCTTGCCCAGGCTACGTTGAGGTGGGCCTTGGAATGAAAAAGAAATACGCGTCCGTTTTCCTGAGGGACTTTGGAAAACCGGACGGAAATAAACTTGCCGTTCCTCGGCCAACAACACGATCCCTCAGGTCTCGACCGTTGCCTCCCTAAAAATTCTTCCTTCTTTGCTATATTAGATGGGTAGAAAGGCAATTATTTTG
>CAYYUU010001367.1:0-1857 GCA_964474955.1 uncultured Alcaligenaceae bacterium
AAAAGGGCGTATTCTCCGGGATTTATGGCCCGAAAATCTGCGAACGTTCAGTTTTGTGTTTGTTTTCTGTTGGTTCCTGGTGCGGTCAAGCTCACTCCAACACAATCTCCGGGGAATTATGTTTTGGGCGTTCCTTGGCCTATGTTCGACAAATTTCCGTGCCTTCGACCCTTGGTCGAGGAGTTAAAATCTGTGGATTTTGGGAGGGTCGAAGCCCCCAACATTGGCCAAGCTCGGCCAACGGACTGCGTGCCGCGAGGCAGCCGGTTTTCGCGGTTGAGCGGCCACGTTGAGTTGGCGTTGATGTCAGTTTTAGCGGCTGAATCAAGAAAATGACGGCCAAAACGGATTTGACCCGAAGAAAATCGGGCTTTTTGCTGGAAAAACAAGCGATTTCGGTCAAGATTCGATTGACAAGCGCTGTAGCCCAATCTAATCTCTTCCCTCATATACAAACACGCTTATCCCGGTTTTTACCGCACCAAATCGAGAGGAATCATCCATGGCCAAGAAAGCGACAACGAAAAAAACTACCACGGCCAAGAAGTCGACCAAGAAAGCAGCGAAGGAACTGCCCAAGCCACGAACCAAAAATCAGATGATTAACCACGTGGCCGAAAAGATGGGAGAGGAGATCGACAAAAAGCAAGCGGCCCAGTTTTTCGACATCTTAGAAGAGATGATCATGGAAGATCTCTCCGAAGAGGGCGCCGGTCAGTTCACCCTCCCTGGTTTGTTGAAACTCAAACGGGACAAGAAGAAGCCCACCCCAGAACGGATGGGAACGAACCTCCAGACGAAAGAGCCGATGAAGATTGCGCCCAAGCCGGCGAAGATCGTCGTCCGTGTTCGTGTCCTGAAAAAGCTCAAGGACGCCATCGAAATGGATCTCGACGAATGGGCCGAGTAACAGATGCAAGAGCTTCTTGGAGGGTCAGGTTTGCATAGTGGTTGCCGACAAGACAGATTTCGGCAGTCGTCCCGTCATCTGCCGCAACGCGACAACCACTCTTCTGTTTTTGCGAGATCCTTCGTCGAAGCATTCCGTCTTGAAATGAGACGATGGGTCAATATCAGTCTTCGTCATCTTCGTCATCTTCGCCTTGCTCTTCGGCACGGGCTTTTATGTTTGCCAAATGATCGTTGAGGATTTGTTGGGCTCGCCCGGCATCCGCTTCGTGAACCCAAATTTCCGGTAACATGCCGGAGATGTCCCCAATTCCCCCTTCCAGCATGTCACCCACGACTTTACACTCGATGCCTTCGTTCTCCAGAGCGTTTTGAATCATGTGGGCTTCGACGGCCGAATTTGCGTGAGCGATTCGGACAATGTCATCGGCGTGTTCGTTATCTTTCATTCTGATTCTTCCTTTCCGACATCCGTGGGTAATGGCTCAGGCCGCGAACGCGTCCTCAAGGTTTTCTAACACCTCCAGCGTACCAGATGGGCGTTTCGGATGGTGTAGTTTTCGGGATGATTTTTGCACGTGTTCGCCCACGTTAATGGCGTTGCTGAATCAACAGAATGGCGGGAACGGTTTTCGTTTTGGTGGAAAACCTTCGCATAGCCGTGGCCCTGGGATAGAGTAACGAGAGAGTATTCTGCGCGGCAACTGGGCCACGGCGAAGTTCTCGCGGCGCTGGGACTCTTCGACTCGGCAATGAGGTATCCAACAATGTCCACGGACGAATCCCAAACACCTAACCAGAAAGCGTTGCAGGCCATCAAGGACAAAGTCAGCGAACGCAAACTCATCTTACTTTGCATCGCCGGTTGGTATTCTCGCAACCAACCGTGGTCCCGAAAAGACTACGAGAGCCTCGAAGAAGCAGAAGCGTGGCCATCGAGATTGTGGC
>CAYYUU010001368.1:0-1857 GCA_964474955.1 uncultured Alcaligenaceae bacterium
TTGTAGGTCAGAAACAGGCACTCAAAGAACGATTTGGATTGGGACGGGGCTCTTCTCCCTATGTCCATTAACAGAGCGATTTGCAAGAAATCGTGACCTTGGCTTGGATTCTTCTGTTGGTTGAATTCAAGTTTCATTCGGTTTTCTGGCTTCCTTATCGCTCACTTTCCGAAACACTACCACATGATCATCATCATAAACCAACTCATATCGCCGGTCTGCCTTCAATAACTGGACGACCGGCGCATGACGCTCCAACAATAGCAGACGCGCAGACAGAAATTCGGAGTCTTCGTCCCACTTTGGTTCACCTCGGTAGGTCCTGAGAAAAGCGACCATGCGTTTCCCACCATGTAGATTCGCTCTGCCATCAATCGCCACCGGCAGTTCGGAGGAATTCAAATTCCAGATGATGTAGCCACCCCAATCATACGAGTTATAGAGTGGTCCCTTTGGGTTGTTCTCTTTGATCCACTCGACGGCAGCTTTGGGGAATTGTTTGGCCACCATCTCTTGGAGTTCGCGTTCGTTGGCCCCACCGATAATGATCAGGAATCCGGTCCACAGAAGTAAACCAACGATGAGAACTCCTTTATGGAGCCAGGTGAATCGCATGGGGATGGAGGATGCACTTTTGAGATGGAACGTCGCGGGAATGATAATCGCTCCGACAAGCGAGAGCATCCATACATCTCTGCGGGAACGAAAGCAGAAGTAACAAGAGCCCACCAAGATCAATAATTCGAATGTGGAAAAGCGACGCCTTCCCAAACAAAACGCCGAGAGTAATGCCACCGCGAGTGTGATCCAGTTGTAAACGGTACGAAACTGCATCGCCTTCATTTCGGTAATGAGGTTCACTGGCGCTTTCTGAGTCGCATAGGTGACCACTACTTGTGGAAGATAGAAATGATATGGCGTGACGAAAAAGGCAATCATACATAACGCCGTCACTTGTAAGAGTCGCCACCATTCCGGCGTCTTGGGTCGAGCAGCATAGTTCCCGCCCTGCTGCCCGAGACGTGAATCGATGAATGGACTCACACACCCCAACACCAGAAAGCAATACCCATAAACAACCTGGATATGTAGATTCGTCCAGATGACATATATTACTGGAAGCCACCACGTCATCTGGTTCGGGTGCCCACGCCGCAAGTCGACTATGACCTGCATTGTCCATACTGAGAACAGCACCGTCACCAGCCAGGGGCGTTCGATGTAGAGCGGCCACATCATTCCAAGAAAGGGGAGAAGATAGACTGCGGCGAACAAAGGGCGTGGTTCGAAGGTTGCAATCAGACGGTGGAGGCTTGCTGCGATCGCCAAACAAATAGTTGTCCGAAACAGGAGTATCCCCGTTAACCCGGCAAGACTATGGACGCCATATACTATGAGTTCAAAAAGCCAACTATAAGCGATCCACGTTTTGTCCTGGCCATAAGCGCTGAAAGGATCAGTCCACGGAATTTGGCCGTGTTCGACGATCCACCTTCCGGTGGCCATGTGCCACCAAATGTCGAACCCAAGAATAGGCCGCATCGCAACCGCGACCACGAGCCCGTATACAAAGAGTATGGTAACCGTCTCGACCCATCCGTTACTCGTTGGGCTTTCTGCAGTCGTCTGCGGTTCGGTCGAGGGAGTTTCGAGTTGATTAGAACTCGGATTTTCCGATCGCGAGGTGGAAGCCATCTTTGATATATCTCAAATTCGCCAGAGTACGGACATCAAGACAATCCGGATCGATCTTGCCGAAAGCGGTTCGGTGTTGTCCGAACTTTCGTAGTTCGGCAAGCCACACTGACATGGTATCACGCAAATGCCGCGAAGGTGGGTGAATCAAAAAAGAGGCCA
>CAYYUU010001369.1:0-1856 GCA_964474955.1 uncultured Alcaligenaceae bacterium
ACGATTGAGCCAGACGCCACAGTCCAAGGCATCAATCCGAGGGTTGCAAGCAACGATTTGGTTGGGTTGATCGGGCATGGGAAGTCTCTCTTTACGGTTTATTCTCGGGTGTTCGTTGTCCGCGCACGATGAGGGAAAACAATTTCCGAATTTTTGGGAGGAAAACAAAAACATCGAGGCCTGAGTATGACAACGAACGACTCAGTGTTGTTCGTTGTCCTCGAAGCTCTCTTGTTGAGCCAACTGGCTTCCAGACTTGGATCGTCCGACTGGTCGTCGTGCGGTCGCGAGACTCAGCCTCTGGCCCTTGGTCAGGGCCAACGTATCGAACATCGCATCCGCGACAGGAACACAACGGCCTTCGATTTTGGCAGTCTCAGAAGTCACGAATTCTCGATTCCGAATCGGTTTCCGAAATCTCTCCTCCTTCGATTAACCGATTTCGCGCATCACCTGGCGTGCTCGGTCGAGATCCTGTTCGGCGTAATGTTGTGTGACACTAATTTCTCGATGTCCTCCACAAGCTTTGCTGGCCTCCAGGCCAAAACGTTTTCGGATCGTCGTGAGGCTCGCGTGTCGCAATTGGTTGGGATGCCAAATCGGGATATCTGCTTTCTCGCATCCTCTCCGGATTGCTCGACGATAACTCGGTACGTCGTAGCACTCGCGCAACGGACCTTTCTTGCGTCCTTTGGGCTTCCGTTTGGCCTGACTCGGCGTCATTGGGGATTTCCTCTTCGTGCGGCGCTCTGCGTTTCGTTGGTGTTCGGAAACGATGGGCGAGAACAGATAGTCCCCTTCAAACTTGAGGTAGGGGGTGAGTAAAGTCTGCGCGGCCGGACCGAGAAAGATAACTCGCTCGCGACCCGGAATGGCGTCTTCGTTATGATGCTCGGTCTTGTAACACGTTGGGCGGTATTCCCACACGTCTCCCTGTCGATCGATTTCTGTCCTTTTCATGCCGACAATCTCTTGTGGACGACAACCACACAACCGCTGGACCTGGATCATGGTTGCGATGGCTGGTGGCACGTGGGCAAGTACCGCTTGAATGTGTTCGTCGCTGACGGGAGCCACGGGTGGGTTTTCTCTGGCCTTCGATCGGCCCTTTCGGAGGCCCTTCACACATTGTAACGCCGTGTAGACTTCCACGAGAATCAGTTCTTCCTCAACTCCCCACGAGAACATTCGCTTAATGCGGTTGATCTGCTTGTTGATGTGTTGGCGAGATAAACCTTCCGCGACGACCTTTTCCTTTTCGATCGTTTGGCCCGTCTTGGGCTCTCGAACCTTCGTTGTCCTTTTTATCTTGTGATGGATCATTGCTTCGCGGACAGACTTGAGGGCTTTGGGGCTGAAGTCACGAGCGGGGAGGGATCCGTACAATTTGCGGACGAACCGCAAGGCTTGGCGGATCGTGTCTTGTTCGGAAGTGGGTTTGCCACGCTTGACGTAGTACGTTTTGACGTGTTGCCAATAGGCGTGGATCAACTCGAGAACGATGATGGGTTCGGCGTTGTCCTCGGACGAGTCAACCGGACGCTTTTCTTTGGCTTCCAACCACTCAGCGACTAGCCGATGATATCTCTCCCGGCTTTCGGACGAATCATACTTCCCCAGGTAGTGGGTATGACCATCCAAGACAACAATGGCTTGATTGCTTGGTTTGTGGAGTCGGTAGGAAGGAATTCGGATCTTTTTGGACATTGCAGCACTCCCAAATGAAAGTGTGTAGACTACACACTTATTGAGGGATTAGCAGCCGCACTGCCCGACACAGACAGGTATCCTAACTCCAGGATTCGGCAGGACTTAGAAAAAATCGGGGCGAGAGGATTTGAACCTCCGCCCTCACG
>CAYYUU010001370.1:0-1852 GCA_964474955.1 uncultured Alcaligenaceae bacterium
GGCGGCACAGAGGATGAAATCGGAACGCCGAATCCTCATGTTGCTCTTGTGCTTGGCTTTTCTCATCCGCGGGTGGGTGTTCGTCACTGCGGTTGTGCCCGCACGCGACAGCATCGGCTTCATTCGATACGCTTTGGCTTTCGAAAAACAACATTTCGCGACAGTCATTCAAGCGGCTCACCAACATCCCGGTTACCCACTCGCGATACTCATCACATCCTGGCCTATTCGATATATCCACGGAACCACGGATTGGTGGAGCATGCAGGTAAGCGCTCAACTCGTGAGTTCGCTTGCCGGATGGTTGCTCGTGATCCCGACGTTCTATCTTGGGAAAGAGTTGTTTTCGTCTCGTATCGGTCTTTGGTCCGCGCTGTTGTTTCAGTGTTTACCTGCGAGTGGTCACGTCCTTTCGGATGCGATCTCCGACCCCCTCTATTTGTTGTTCGCGACGTCCGCATTGCTTTGGGGTGTTCGGGCCGTTGGCCATGGTTCGTGGCGAACGTTTGCCTTGACAGGTGCCTTCGCGGGAATGGCGTACCTCGTTCGACCCGAAGGAGCGGCCATCGTTTTGGCAACCGGCGCGGTGCTCGTGGCGAGTCAACTCGTTCCTCGATGGCGTCGCTCCACGAAGCAACTTTGGCTCTGTGAAGGAGCGCTCGTGGTGATTGCTCTCCTCGTTGGAAGCCCGTACTTCCTGATCACCGGCACCTTTACCAAGAAACCCAGCGCCGAAAAGATCGGCTTTGCATTCGGAGAGAATCGCCTATCCCTCGGAGAGTTTGATAAACAACGGTCGCATTCTAGTGGCACGTCCCCGAGCGTAGCGAGGGGCGTGGTCTCATCTAAGATCCACCAGCGCCACGTCCCTCGCTACGCTCGGGGACGTGCCACCAAACAGAACACTCATCAATTTAGAAACACAAAGCTCAAAGGTCCGCTATTCGCCGTCCACATCCGCAAATGGGAGAATCTATCCGCACTGAATCGAAATCTAGCTGGCCTCAAAGCCATCGCCACAGAATTCGCACACGCTTCTCTTTACATCCTCTGGCTTCCGGCGTTGCTCGGGATTTGGCTCTGTCGCGATCAGTATTGCAAGATTGCGGGTGCCTGGGTATGCGTACTCCTCTTCCTGGGACACGGGTTTCTCGTATGGCGACTTGCGACAGTGGCTGGCTATGTTTCGGATCGGCACATTTTGTTGCTCATCCTTTGCAGTCTTCCTCAAGCTGTGGCGGTCGTCTTGATGCTGCCCAAAGGGGTGCAACAACTAAAGAAACGCAACCCTGAGGCGAGATTCCGTTGGACGTTTGGGACGTTGAAGTGGTTGGCCGCGCATTCGAAAACAATTAGCGTTGGCATACTGGGATTAGTAGTCATCGTTGCGCTGGCGCGGACTTTGCGGCCACTCCACGAACATCGAGAGGGACATTTTGCGGCGGGTCAGTGGTTGCGAGAAAACACGGACCCGTCGGACCGGATTCACGATGACCATTGCTGGGCCCATTACTACGCCGGTCGCGTGTTGCTCGAAGGCAAACGACCGAAACCACCAATAGGGCACGTGCCTCGGAAGTATCTGGTGATCAGTCGAAAGAGTCTGCGGCGAGCCCCCTCCACTCCCCGCACGTTCACGGAGAAGAAGGCTCGACGACTCGGAGCGAGGGTCGTGTTCCAGTGGCCACAAGAGATAAATGTCTCGAAGGCCAATGTTGTTGTGTATGAACTGCCCAGATCGTGACCGGCTCAACCGAAACGAGTCCGGGGTTGCGGTCGGGTATCCATGGAAGGAGAGAAGAGATATGAAGGAAATGTTGTTGGTGTATGCGGGGCTTGTTGCTGGCTGATC
>CAYYUU010001371.1:0-1851 GCA_964474955.1 uncultured Alcaligenaceae bacterium
CCGCTGCAGAAAAACATTATCAACAACGTGTATGACCGCATCGGCCTCAAGATTGGGTTGTTGGCGGAATTGATCACCGCACGGGGGATCAATTTCGACAGTCAAGACCAGGGCAATCCGCAACTCTTGGCCCAGTTGCGAGAACTCAACGAAGCCTATCCGGTGTTGGCCATGTTGAGCCGAGCCCAGGGAATTCATCCGTTTGCGATCTACGTTGAGCTGAGTCGTCTTGTCGGCAAACTGGCCATCTTTTCGAACGAGCGACGAGTTCCTGATCTTCCGGCGTATGACCACGACAACCTCGGCGATTGCTTCTACGACCTGAAGAAGTACCTCGACGCTTTTCTGGATATCATGGTCGAGCCCGAGTACAAGGAACGCCCGTTCGTCGGTGCCGGATTGCGAATGCAAGTGACGTTGGAACCCTCCTGGTTGGAGCCTCGATGGGAACTGTTCTTGGGCGTGAAAAGTGACCTCTCGCCGGATCGCTGCGTTGCTCTGTTGACTCAGGCCGGACGCCTCGACATGAAGATCGGAAGTTCGGGACGGGTGGATACAATCTTCAGCCGTGGACACCTCGGACTCAATCCGAAACCGGCTTCCACTCCGCCAGCCGTCCTTCCGAAACTCCCCGACTTGATCTACTTCCGCATTCGGCCCGAAGACAATCCAAATGAGTGGGAACATGTGCGCGAGGAACAGTCGATTGCCATTCGCCTTAATGAACAGCTGATCGCCAGCGACATCCAAGGCCAACAAACGCTGTACATTCGGAATGAGGGCATGACCACGAAGATGGAATTTATATTGTTCGTGACGAGACGAGAAGCGAGAGGAGTTGAGGGTCTTCGAAAGGTGGAAGGTGAAAGGTGAAAGGTGGAAGGTGAAAGGTGAAAAAGAGTCACACGCGAAGGCGTAGAGGTGCGGCTCTGTCTTTCTCTCAACCCTCAACTCTCCAACCCTTAACCCTCGGATTTGGGAAATCATGAAACAATCGCTCGGAAATATCGTCCACCCGATCATTGGTCGGGCGCTGGAACTCAAACGCAAGGCCGACCTAGGCGAGTCACCGAACCTCGAATCGGAGCAGACGTTCTTGCGAGGGATGCTTATGACCGAATTGGAATCGTCTCGTTGGCCCGACTTCGGAGGCGATGTTGATGGCGGTTTCCATCCGCTCGATACGCCGGGCCAGATCGTGCCCAAGGAAGAGAAACAATTTCTCGGCGTACGGTACGCCTTGGTTTGTTGGCTCGACGAGCTTTTCATTTTGCATTCGCCCTGGGAATCTGTCTGGAACGAGCGGAAGTTGGAAGTTGCGTTGTACGGCACCAACAACAGAGCGTGGAAATTTTGGGAACAAGCCCGACTCGCCGAGACGCGGTCTTCGCCGGATGCTCTGGAAGTGTTCTATCTGTGCGTGATGCTTGGGTTTCGGGGAGAGTTGTTGGAGGAACCAGGCAAGCTCCGGAATTGGTGCCGAACCGTCCAACAAAAGTTGTCGCACATCGGAGAAGAATGGAAGCCGCCTCCGGAAATCGATCCGCCGACGAACGTCACTCCGCTTCGTGGGAGTGAAGGCTTTCGCAGTGCCGTTTGGTGGACGTGCGTGTTGCTGTTGTTCGTGATTCCGGTCGCCGCGTTCATCGTCGTCCAAAGGTTAACGGAGTAATTGCCGTCATGCTGGACTGGATAAGCCGTTTTTCTCAATACGTCGCTCGGGTCTTGATGCCGGCGCGATTTCGTCGGTCGGCCCTCGAATACCAGGTCATTGCGAACAACGACCAGGCCGCAACGAACTGGGAAAATCCCGAATCGCTCATGGAATCGACAGCCGACGAAACCGCCACG
>CAYYUU010001372.1:0-1850 GCA_964474955.1 uncultured Alcaligenaceae bacterium
CGAATAAAAGGCGGACCTGGGAGAGATGTAAATAAGATAAGTGGGCACCCGTTTGGGTATCAAAGATTTCGGAGTTTCGCGGATGTATATCCAACCTTTCCAGATTGCGAACGCATGGGTTCTGGGCTAACACATTGAGTGGATGAACATGTCGCTCGGCTCCGGAGTGATCGTATTCGAATTCTCCCATATGGTGGACCCGAAGAAAACGTAAGTTCGAGAGGGTATCCAAAGCAAAGAGTTGATGGAGGTCGTAGTCGACACAGAATAAATGTAGTTCTTCGAGCCGAGGCATCTTAGCAACAAGTTCCGGCACGTTCTGGACCCAAACATCACTCGTCTTTTGCTCATAGGGCCCAATCGAAAGCCATCGTATGTTTGTGAGAAATGGAGATTCGATCAACTGATAGAACCCCCACAGTTCCTGCTCAAACTGTTTCAGACGGTTATGGTCTTCCGGATCGAGGTCCATGTTTTCAACAACATCGCAACCCCAATCTTCGATCTGTAGTTCCAAAATCCACTTTGTCTCCGCAAACTTACAAAACGCCTTCGCAACGTCATACGTGAGAACTCGAACAAAGACCTTCGACAAGAACCCACGACGAAACTCCAACTTGCAGTTACGTTCGACGCCGAAACCGTCCGCCCCCTTATTATCAAGCAAATACGGAGCCAATCCACCGAGCCAGTCACGCAGATTGTGGTCGAGGAGTTTCTTCTCACTTCGAACAAGAGTCTTCCACTGATCGTTCCCCAATCCTCGGCTTTCCAACGCAAGCTGTGTGCGAATGAACTCCGCCCGTTCGGGCTCGCCGTTCTCATCCAGCCAATCCGCATAGATCAAACGCGGGGCGTCATTCCACGGATCGTCGAGTATGTGTTGTTCGAGTTGTTCTCGCATATGTCTGTGACTCCGATCAAACTATTCACAATCGCCTTCGTAGAGGTACTCGCCATCCTCCAACTCATGTTCTTCGAGTTGGTCTTGTGCCCCGATCTTAACTCCCGTTGCTTTGAGGAGCTTGATGCCTTTGTTCGTGAGCGCGTTGCGCTGAATTTCCAACCGTTCGAGGTTGGCGAAGTCCGGACACGCCGCGAAGATCTCGGCCCCACCGTCAGTGATTTCGCCGTGACGCAAGTCGAGGACTTTGAGTTGTTTGAGCATGCCCGAATTCTCAATAGCCTGACAACCCGCGTAGCCCATGTTCGACTATCGGAATTGCAGGTGGGTGAGCCGAGGGAAGACAGTGGGATCGAGGAGTTTCTTGACTTCTCGAAACGGTAAGTAGGAAAACACTTCTTCCCCACCAGACTCGAAATCCGGATGATCGAGAAAATCGGAACCGTGGGGATGGAACCCAAGCGTCGTCAAGCTCTTGAGTGTGGGGTTCTTGACCAGAAAATCGAGGTTGTATTCGTACGTCGTTCTTTCGCTGAAGCAAACGTGATCGATCTTCAGAACTTTGAGATTCGAGAACGTCCGCAACCCCATGAGTTTTTCGAGATCGTAACGTCCGCAATGGAGATAGAGTTCTTCGACGCGCGGCATTTGGGCCACGAGTTCCGGCACGACCGTACTCTGGAGACGACAATTTCCCGGGTCATAATGCTTGTAGTCTTGAGCCTCCCATTCTTCCCCCAAACGTACCCGCCGGACGTTCGCCAGGAAAGGCGCCTCGACTAATTTGTGAAGTGCCCATTCGTATGGATCGAGTTTTCCGAGTTGCTTCTTGTCTGCCGAATCGAGGGGGCGCTCCTCGGCCTCATAGTCGAAAGAGGACGCGGTAAAATCGTAGATCCATTTCGCTTCCGAAGCCTCAAACAATATTTTCGCGTCAGGGTAGCGG
>CAYYUU010001373.1:0-1845 GCA_964474955.1 uncultured Alcaligenaceae bacterium
ACAATCATTTCTTTCGCGTTCCCGACGTTCGAAATTATCTGATGCTCATTGTATTGTTGGCGACGTTGCTTCCAAGACACGTTCCAAAGCCTGAACTTCTTTGGTTGAAAGTCTCTCTTCTCCTGCGAGAACCTTGGTCTCCCGAAACCCCACTTAAACAGAAAAAAGAACTGCAATCCGAAGACCCACCAATGAGCGAACCTCAATCCCCACTTTGTCTCCGCCTCTTGATCATCGAAGACATTCCCGAGCGACAAAAGCTATTGCAAAGTCTCTACCGCGATCATGCGTGGGTTCTGGTCCACACCGCAGTTCGGGCAATCCGGTTGGTGGCAGTATATCAATTCGATCTCATCTCGCTCGATTTCAACCTCGCCGGTCCAGACAACGGAGATGCCATCGCCAGCACTCTTCGAGACTCCCACAACGCCGACACGCCCGTGATGGTGCATTTGATGACCCCGAAGGGAGCCGAGTTACTTCAAACGATCTCCCTCACGCCACCGCCATTCCGTTGGGCAAGCTGACGAGATCGAATGACTGTATCGAACGCATTCGGGACGCCTTACGTCTTGGCGTCCCGAACGACTGGGAACAGATTTGGCGGTAATTGGGGCAGAGGTTCGTTCAGGACGATCGTCCCTGAGAAATTGTCCGCGAACGTGATTTGGTCGGACTCAAGCGGCTGTGCCGCAAGCGTGAAAACCTATCGCAACGTAACCTCGTCGTTCGTGAGGTCGACTGCCCCATCAACGAGCGTCGTGACTTCGTGCTGCGAATGAACGTCGGGAACATAATTCGGCCAGAGCACCGTCGGCATTGTTCGGCCTTCGAGTCCCTCGAATCCGAGCCGCTTTCGCGGAGGCTGCTTTTTCTTCTTGGGGCGAGTCGGCTTACTGTTCTTCTTCGATTCGGAAGTCGAGTCCGGATTTGGACTCTCAGAAGTGTTTGTACTTTTCGATCGAAACCAGCCCTTCAGCCAAGTCAACCATTGCATAGGGCGAATCCTCCGGCAGAAGCGATTAAAAGTGCGTGGTGAAAAATGCCAGCGGTCATTGTAATCGGAAGAGATCCCACAAAAAAGAAATTAGCCCGTTCGCTGCCATTCCACCTGTTTCATCAGTCCTTCATCGAGTGTTGTCTTGGGAACCCATCCTACGTGCCGCTGAAGTTTCGAAGTGTCGGCACACGTATAGCGTTGATCGCCCGGTCGCGCAGGCCCCTGTTTGATGTTGGCCTTCTTGCCGAGTAGGCCCTCGATTTTGCGAATGATATCCCAAACGTTCGCCGTCTCTCCTCCGCCGAGGTTGTATGCTTCGCCCACGATGCATTCCACCGCGGCAATCGTCGCGTCCACGCAATCGGAAACATACGTGTTCCCGCGAGCCTGCAGTCCATCTCCGAAGACCGTTATTTCTTCGTCGTTGAGGATAGCGTTGATGAACTTCCAGTAACCCATGTCGGGACGTTGCCGCGGTCCGTAAACGGAGAAATAACGAAGGATCACGAGCGGCAACTTGAACTCCTCGGCAAACGCCACACACAAGTTTTCCGACGCCAACTTCGTCACGCCATACGGCGACGTCGGTCTTGTCGGCAAGCTCTCATTCCCCGACGAAAATTTCCCATACACGGACGAAGTCGAAGCATACACAAATCGCGTGAGAGATTCACTCGTCCGGACGGCTTCGATCAGACGCTGCGTCGCCGTCAAGTTACAACTTTGATAGAGATCGAAATCGGTCCAACTCTTGCGAAGTCCAGCCATCGCGGCCAAATGGAAAACGACTTCGACACTTTCGGTCGCCGCCGCAAGCGAATCACTCCGAAGATCCACTTCGTGAA
>CAYYUU010001374.1:0-1845 GCA_964474955.1 uncultured Alcaligenaceae bacterium
CTTCACCGTTCCAGGTGCCGACAAGCGAGGAATTCCGGGAATCGCGTATGACAAGAAGGCCGACGAAGCCTCGTGGCGGGAGATGCGGAAGGTATTTCAGAAGGTGCTGAAGAACGGGACGAAATAAGTGAATTACGGCACATGGAGTGTGCCTGCTGCTTTGGTAACGGCACACGGAGTGTGCCTACTACTTCAGCCCATCAACTGCGGCAAGATCGACCGCCCGGAAATCAACCGGTGCGGTCGATTTTGTTGGTCATGAATCTCGGTCTCCGGATCGATCCCCATCGCGTCGTAGATTGTCGCCGTGAGGTCCTCGGGTGTCACCGGGTTGTCACTCGGATAGGCACCTTGACGGTCCGATGAGCCGTACACGGTTCCGCCGCGGATTCCAGCTCCGGCGAACATCACCGTATAACAGAAGGGCCAGTGATCGCGTCCGTTTCGCGCTGCGCCTGCGTTCGAAACGACCTGGCCGATTCGTGGCGTCCGGCCAAATTCTCCCATCACGACGATGAGTGTTTCGTCGAGAAGTCCGCGCTGATCCATGTCTTCGAGAAAGACCGTGAACGCCTGGTCAAACTGTGGACAGAGCGAACGCCTCAAGAGCGGGAAGTGCTGGCGGTGAGTATCCCACGCCTGGTCGATTCGGCGTCCCGAAATACAAGTCACTAGCCGCACGCCAGCTTCGATAAGTCGACGAGTCATCAACAAACATTGCCCCAGGTGCGGAAGCCCGCCGAATTTCCTGGCTTCCTTCGAACGATCACTCCCGTAATCCATTCCATACCGTTCTCGAAGTCGTAGCGGTTCTCGTGAGAGGTCGAACGCTCGTCGAGCCGACGCCGACGTGAGCAAACTCACCGCACGGCGGTAATTCGTGTTCATTCGTTCGACGGCGGGACTGTCGCCAGCCGCGCCGAGTGTTCCGTCGAGTTGGGCGAGCAACGAAGTTCTTCGACGGATGTCGCCGACCGAAACGCCTCGTGGTAAGTCGAGTCCGGGGACGCGATAGTTTGGCAAACTCGGATCGCCAGCGACGAAGGGATCGTAAGCGCTCCCGAGGAAACCCGACGATTGACCGGCGATGTCGACCCCCCGGTTCGACATGAAACTCGGTAAATGGATGAAGTCCGGCAACGGTCGTCCGGTCGGTCGGAGCTTGGCCAGCACGCCGCCATAATTGGGGAAGTTGCCGGGACCATCTTCGACGATGAGCCGCGAGCCGTTCATCGGCCATCTGCCCGTCATGGCATAATAAGTCCCGGCGTTGTGGTCAGTGATCCTGTGGGTGACGGACCGGACCTGGGCGAGTTTATCCATGTGACCAGCGAGACGAGGAAGCACCTCGCCAAGCGTGATGCCTGTGACGTTGGTGCGAATCGGCTGGAACTCGCCTCGAATTTCGACCGGAGCATTCGGCTTCAGGTCCCACAAATCGATGTGCGACGGACCCCCTTCGAGAAAAAAGAAGACGCACGATTTGGCTCGAGCCCGCGCGGTCCGCCGACCTGCTTTGCTTGCCTGGCTCTCGTTCGAGAGCAAATGGGGGAGCGTCAGTCCCAATGTGGAAAGACCACCAATACGCAAGAATTCGCGTCGGCTCTGTCCATCACACAGTTTATTTCCCGTTCCGTTGAGGCTGAACATAGCAGTATGGACTCCCGCACTTGCGTTTCGAGGCGACGTTTTGCCGTCATTGCGAGGTGATATCGTATGGAGATTACGAATATTCATTATCGCAGGAACACGGACTTGAAAACAACTATTCTTTTGCAAACGTGCTGCGGAGAGGTCAAGACCAGCTTTGCAGCTGCAAGTTCTCTGTTGTAGCATGGAAATGGA
>CAYYUU010001375.1:0-1839 GCA_964474955.1 uncultured Alcaligenaceae bacterium
AGAACCTTTTCGCTCCGCGAAAAGCAACTATCCAAAACGCGATTTTTATTTATCCGTCCCAGGAACCTACTTCGATCGAAGCGATTCCAAATAACTCACGAGCGAAGCCAACTCACTCGACGTCAAGTTGTTCACCAATCCTTCTGGCATGGTGGACATTTTGAGTGTCTTGCGGCGGGCGATCGATGCAGTCGGCAAGAGGATGGATTTCCCCTCCGTGGTTCGTAGTTCCACTTCGTCGGCAGCTTCTCGCACGATGAACCCAGAATAGAACTTGCCTGCCTTGGTCTGGATCAAATTCGTGTCAAAACCTTGGGCGATTTTTTCACTCGGCTTGAGGATGGATTCGATCAGCTGGGTGCGGTTGTAACGCTTTCCAATGTCGATCAACGACGGACCCAGCGGTCGCTGGTCGGGAGAGACCGAATGACACGCAACGCAGCTTTGGGTCGTGAAGAGTTTTTTCCCAAGTGCGACTTTCCCTTTATCTTTCAACGCCATCTGGAGCGTTTTCACAAACCCAAGGTTGCCGATTTGGTTCGGGTTATTCGGATCGAACGCGGGCACCTTCACTTTGATCGTCGGCGTAATGTTTCGGTCCTTTGCTTTGGCCACGAGGTTCGGCGGCAAGTTTTTCAACTCCACGCGGTGGCGGGCCAACTCGGAGACCATTATTTTGACCGTATCAGCATCGGCAATCTTGAGCAATTCGCGACGCAGAACTTTTTCGATGCGTGGTGTCTCGGCCCAAGGCGTTCGGTGATAATATGGGCCAGTCGTGTCGGGCCGCGTGCCCCACCATGTCCCTTTATATTCGCCCTCTTTGAAGTAGAGACGAATGAGGGTTTTGATAATCCCTTGTCGGCGTTCTACGTCGGATGTTTGCAATCTTGGGATAAGTCCATCAATAGCTTTCTTGTTATGCATATATCGCAGAGCCCATAACGCACCATCGCGATACGGTCCCTCGATGGCTTTCAAACAAGCATCAGTCGCATTGAGTTCGACGAGTGTTCGAACGACAACGTGCGGCAACACGGCATCCGGGTCAGACGTTGAGCCGAACATCTCGGGCATTTCGTCAACGAACACCATGAATGTTACGGTTCCCTTTCCGTTACACGATACGTCGAGGGCTCCATTGGCTTTGAACGTCGTATAGCCCGGCGGCAAGTCATATTCGATGACAGAGACCGAGTGAGTTCCGATGCCGTACTCCACCTTTTGATTCTTACGGATTCGCATGGGTTGGTTGCGGCAATTCTTGTTGACGTACACACCGCCCCAGCCAGCCTTGGCCTTGACCCACTTTAGGTCGGTGAGCTTCAATTCTCCCTTTGGCCCGATCAGCCGCGGTTCGACCCAGTCGGCGTGGTCGTTTCCATTTCCGTTGCCAGAATCTCCAACGACGAGGAAGAGTTTCTTGGCTCCAGTAATGTCGTGTTCGATGTCGGCCACTTGACGCTTTTTGACCGCGACTCGAAATCCGCGGCGTTTGTTAGCGGCTTTCTTGACTTTGACGAACGGCAGCAATGCGGGTGCAACTTCGGGCTTGCCGAGGCGACCGAGCCCGATAATCGCGGCGAGTTGGACGCGAGGATTCTTGTCCTTCAAAGCGTCCACAAATACCTTCGTCGGCACGCCTTCGAGTTGTGTTTTCCGGTCGGTCAAAGCTCGCAGTGCGAATTCCCGAACGGCATCATCCTTTGTCAATTCGACCAATGCCGCGTTCGCCTTCGTCCCGAGGAGCTGTTTATATGTGAAGATTGCGGCGACTCGCGAGTTGATCGATCCGCCGTTCATGGCTTTTTGTAGGCCATCGCGAATTTGGGCCGATGA
>CAYYUU010001376.1:0-1835 GCA_964474955.1 uncultured Alcaligenaceae bacterium
AATATCGCGTAAACCGTTTTTGCTTGGACACCCCTCACCCACAGTGTTATCTTTCTTGGCCCTCTCCCCGCAAGCGGGGCGAGGGACTTTGAGAAAAACATTCCTTCTCCGAAACTGGACAAATATAAATTTCGCGTTAGGAGTGTGCCTACTACTATCAAACAAAAACTGGTAACACTTTACTGATCTGAAGTAGCGATTTCCACAAAGCATTTTGTCACAACAACTTGTGGCAAAATCGAAGTTGTTGTGCCTCCTTTTTTCTTGACGGCGTAAACCACTGTCAGATTTAGACTTGTGGAAAATCTACTTCAGATCAGTAAAGTGTTACAAAAACTTTTCGCGGAGCGAAAAGCAACTATCAAACACATCATCTTGTCGGCTGATGTCCTTCGTTCTGGACAAACATACCACAAGAAGCCTGCACGTCAAAACCTACACGCGGAATCACGCGCACTCGCGCGTAAGGTAAACGAGAACGATAAATCTCTGCGTTGCGCTCGATCACCTCTTCGGATGGTTCGGTTCCATGCCGGAGCGGGTCCTGCGGATTGTAGCGAACGATGTTGACGTGAACCATCAAGCGTCTGCTTTCGAGTTCATCACAAATCGCGTGTACGTCGGCTTCGCTGTCGTTCTCGCCTTCAATGAATGCGTAGTGGATCTTGCAAATCTTGTAAGTGTTTCGTTGCCAGCTCACGAGGCGATCCAAGGCCTCCGTAACGGAAAGAGCTTTTGGAAGCCACCGACGACGAAACTCCTCTCGGACGCTGTAGATCGAATAGTAAATCTCGGGGTGGTACGTCAGGAAGATGTCTTCGAGTCGCCGATCACCCAGTTCCTTAGGAAAGATAGTCGAAACGAGGTAGCGTGGTCGAACGTTGAAACTGATTGCGCGGCGAGCAAGTTCACCCAACAATTCGTCGGCTTGCGAAAGCAACACCGGATTCGCCAGGGGCTCACCACGGGCCATGAAATTGAAGTGGACAGAATCGGCGGGCGGTGTGTTCTCTCGGTAATGACCGAGGACAGTGTCCGCCTGTTCGAGAAACTCTTCCAGCGTCACGTTCCGCAACCGAGTCTGTCCTGTTGCGGTGAGGTGGCACATCCGACAAGCTTGATCGCAACCGGTCTGCGAGGACAGGTAGACAACAAAATAGTCCTGGCATCGACGGACGTATCGCGCCTCGATTCGGCCAACGTCAACGGGCTTGTCCCAGTTGATCGACGCGTCTTGCTGACTGTGATGGTCGATGTAATCGGAGAGAGCTGTGTGAGCGAGGATAGGTTGATTCATATGTGAGACCTCCCAACAAGTGATTTTCAATATTGTCGGAGTTTGCTCATTCGTTTCAAGCGAAGTTGCTGATACGGCAACGAACCAACTGCTGAGGTAGACGCCGAGTTGGACGGAGATTTATACTGCGAAGATGAATGAGAGCAATCAAACTCGCCAAATGCAAATTCATCACCGCCTTTTGGAAGGGCTACTTCTGCGGCTGGCTCGTTTGCCAGACGCACATCAATTCGTCCTTCGCGGCGGAATGTTGATGCGGCTCTGGTTCCGCCCCGTTCTTCGTCTGGCGAATGACCTCGACGTGGTCGCCACCTTTCCGTTCAGCGTCGACGAGACAGCAAAGCGTTTTGGCCACCTTCTTGCGGATCGGGGTGTGGACGACGGAGTCCTGTTCGACCACGAAAGATTTCGAGCGGAAGGAATATGGCTCCACACAAACTTTCCAGGAGTGCGATTGTTCGGAACAGGCGAAGTCGATGGCGAGGAGGAAGATTTCAGCGTCGACGTGACCTTTGGGGAACCACTCATTCCGGCACCA
>CAYYUU010001377.1:0-1833 GCA_964474955.1 uncultured Alcaligenaceae bacterium
GGAGCGAAAGTCCTTGGGGACCAAGAAAACGCGGGAGTCCGTGAGCCTTCCATGATCCAGGTGCAGAAGTAGAAGGCCCTTCAGGTTTTTATTGCAGTAAGAATCGGAGTGGGATGTCGCCAAGTTCCCACTCTGCCGAACGAGAACACCTTGGCAAGATTCTCTTTAGCTTTTCGAGCGATGTTGCGTCGCTCTTGCGTTTGGTTGCCTTGCATCTCAAGGAAGGCTGTTTCAGACTCACTGATCGGTACCCCTCCGCCCAGAAGTGGAATAGTCTGGAACAACCTCGCGGTTCGCGGTTTCTATTCCACTTCTGGGCGGAGGGGTACCGGTGAGTCCGTGAGCCTTCCATGATCCAGGTTGTGAAGTTGAGAGATCTTGTCGAGACTTCGGGCGGTTCCTTCGTGAGCCGCCCGATTTTGAAACACGGCCCGCAGGCAAAAGATAACGACGAAAACAAACCACCCGTTGTCCAGGAGAACCGCTTGTGTCCAAACCGCGATACGTCGTGGGTATTGACCTTGGAACGACTAACTGTGCCGTCTTTTACGTCGACACCGGAGCCGGAGAAGGTCAGGATACCGTCGCGAAACAATTCATGATTCCCCAGGTCGTGCGACAAGGGGTTGTCGAAGAACGTGCGTTGTTGCCGTCGTTTTTGTACTTGCCGCTCCAGGGCGAACAGCCTGCGGGCAGCCTCGACATGCCGTGGGAAAAAGAAGCCGACTTCGCCGTCGGAACTTACGCCCGAGACTTCGGGAGCCAAGTGCCGACCCGGTTGGTTTCTTCGGCGAAGTCCTGGCTCGGCCACGACAAAATCGACCGCCACCAACCGATTCTGCCGTGGAAAGGCCCCGACGATGCCCGTCTCGTTTCGCCCGTCGAAGCCGCCACGCTCTATTTGAAACACATCGCCCACGCGTGGAATCACCTCATCGCCAAGGACGTCGAAGCCAACCGGCTCGAACACCAGGAAATCATATTGACCGTTCCGGCCTCGTTTGATGCGGTCGCGAAGGAACTGACCGTCGAAGCGGCTCGCCACGCCGGAATCGAAAATCTGACGCTCCTCGAAGAGCCTCAGGCAGCCGTCTATTCATGGATTCTCGCGAGCGGTGATGCGTGGCGAGACCAGGTCCACGTAGGCGATGCGATCCTCGTTTGCGACATTGGCGGTGGGACGACCGACTTCACGTTGATCGCCATCGGAGAAGAAAAAGGCAACCTTGTTTTGACTCGCGTGGCTGTCGGCGATCATATTCTCCTCGGCGGGGATAACATGGACCTCGCGTTGGCCCACGCCGCGGCCCAACAGTTCACCGACAAAGGCGTGAAGCTCGACCACGGACAGATGCTCCAACTTTGGCATTCGTGCCGCGCCGCCAAGGAACAACTCTTCGCAAATCCCGAACTCGAAAAGGCCAAGGTGACGGTCCTCGGTCGCGGACGAAAAGTCATCGGTGGAACCCTCAACGGAGAGATCACGCGCGAACAAGTATACCAAGTGATGGTCGACGGGTTCTTCCCACAGTGCGAAGCCGACGCGGTCCCCAAACAACAACGACAGATGGGTCTGCAAGAACTCGGGCTCCCCTACGCGGCGGATCCTGCCGTCAGCAAACATCTGGCGCACTTCCTTCGGCGGCACTCCGAAGGGCTCATGAAACACGCCGTCGGGGACACCGAATCGGAATCTCGCACTCTGCGATTGCTTTTCAACGGCGGTGTGTTCAAGGCTGGAGCGCTGCGAGATCGATTGATTGAACTTCTCGACGAATGGGATCAATTCGGTTCCGAAGACGGCGGCGTCCAGGCTCTCGAAGGCGTCGATCT
>CAYYUU010001378.1:0-1832 GCA_964474955.1 uncultured Alcaligenaceae bacterium
TGATACAATAAACACTGCTTCGCAACACCCAGGCCGAGAATTTCAAGACTTTAAGCGACATTGCGCGGCTCGCGTGTACCTACGAAACGGACACTCATCTTGTCCAAGAAAACAATGGACAGGTCGGAAATCTATCTTAAAGTTGATTCAACCCAACTCTACACAACTGTATGTTTGTCAATAATCAATCGACAACATGATTCTCCGGATGGGTATGCAAAGAGAAGAGCTTACACTCAGAATTTCATAACCTCACAGATCACGGGCGAATAACACCGAGCCCTCATCACCGGACAATGCTCTTTCCGCGGAAAGCAACCGCATTCCGACGTTTGAGCTACCGCCCGTCCCGAAGTCGATCTCCCAGAAAATTATCCAACTCGGGCACGGCATAGATTTTTCGAATCGTCGACTCGACGTCGTATTCCACGCGCCGAAACAAAATTGTTGATCCATCAAACAAAACGTAACAAGCCCGCCAATCACTGTCTCGCGGTTGACCCACAGCTCCGACGTTGCAGATGATCCGTTGGTCCTCGATCCGAAAACCACCCTCACATTCTTCCGGATTCACGAACTGCCAACCTTGTTTCTGCTGGAGAAATATGCCAGGGATGTGGGTATGGCCATTGAAACAAATTCGCTCGAAGTTCTCCGAGATTTTGGCCATCTTCTTTTCGTTGGAGATGTCGTGCGGATAGACATACTCGTACAAAGGGTTCCGAGGAGAACCATGAACAAACAGGGCGTCGCCTTCTTGACAAGTCTTCGGTAACTTTGTGAGAAATTCCAAGCGGGATTCTTGAGTTTCAATGGGTTCAGAAGTGGATTCGAGCAAGGCTCTCGTCCAATAAACACTCTGCTCTGCGAAAAGGCCGAAATCTTGGGGCAAGTTCACGGTGGCGTGATCCCAATTTCCCGACAGAGTGCAATTGAACTTCATTGCAAGATCGAGACATTCGATCGGATTCGGGCCATAACCAGTCGTGTCGCCCAGATTGTAAATCGAATCAGCACCTTGTTGTTCGGCATCCACCAAAACGGCTTGCAATGCCTCCAAGTTGCCGTGGGCGTCACTCAATATGGCTTTCATGGATTTTCGTTTCCAAGGGCGAGTTGCTGCTGAGTGGAATCCCCACTGGTCAAATACCCTGCCTAATCATAAAGGAATCTGCATGGGGTGTCGGGAAATTTCCATCACATTCCTCGGAATGCCTAACCGTTCACGTTTGCAGCGTAGGTCCCAAAACTGTTTCGCACTGTCTTTCACACAGGAGAATCATTCAATGTCTCGAAGCGTGCTGTACCTTGCTTGCGTTGTGGTCGTTTTCAGCTTTGTGCCGTCGACCTACGGCCAAGGGAAAACAAAACCGATCACGATCAAAGGAACACTGAACGAAAACGACCCAAAAGAATCACGACGAAACAGACCGCACAAGGTGCACGACGTGAAATTGGTCAAAGGCGTCGTGTACCAGGTCGACTTGACAGGAGGATTCGACACGTTTCTGTTCGTCGAAACCGCCGACAAGAAACTCCTCGCGTCCAACGACGACTTTGGTGGCATGAGGGCTTCGAGGGTGATTATCCCTGCGTCGAAGACAGGCAAGTACCGGATTATAGTGAGTGGGTATGGCAAGAACGACGCGGGCCAGTACACTCTGGTCGTTCGCCCACGCGGAAAAGTTAAGACGGTTCTCACCAAGAAAGGAAAACTGACGATCAACGACCCGGCGTTTGGGCAGGCGACCAAGCACCACCAACAAGTCAAGGTAAAACACAAGGCAGGGAAGACCAACCTCATCGACATGGCGAATAAACAAGGTGACGCG
>CAYYUU010001379.1:0-1832 GCA_964474955.1 uncultured Alcaligenaceae bacterium
TCCCGGAAACTCACACTCGCCTTGCTCGTGTACCACGGACGTTCTCGGTTGGGGCCCCTGCTATACTGGCCAAACCGGGCATACCACACAATCACTAAACCGCCTACGAACCAAGCCATCGGGTGACATCGTTGGACCGAGTGTTCGCTCCAAACTCCAGCGTAAGAGGTGGGAGGAAAACAGATTGAGAAAATAGATAAGCGACGAATGGAACATCGATACGACCCTAACTCGGAGGCAATGATCCATACATATCAGCTGCCCAAAAGATATCAGAAAGTGCTGAGGTGTGGTCCATTTCGAAATTCTTGTTACAGAATCCGATATTGCGATCTGAATGAATTGTTTGAGTCCATCAAATTTGTCGAAAGATGAGGCTATGTTTCGTGCCTCGTCGTGGCGTTCTCTATGATGTCGCAAGAATCTTCGAATAAATATATATCTTGATCTCCGATGCCGAGAGATTTGTCTACTAATAGAACCTGCAGTAGTTGCCACATGCATGAACTTCGTCCACCGAAGTCGATCATGGCCTCGGCCTTTTTGGCAGATCATTTCTATTCCATACTATCTGAATTTCCGCGACCGTTTACAACCGTTGAAGGTGATAGACTTTCACATCTGTGCCCGAACTTTTCCCCTTAGTTACCCAATCGATATTGTTTCTCTCAACGCAAAATGACAAAGTACTTTTCATCACCAGAACGGAATTCACTTCTCCATGTTGCCTTGCCGGGAAACGTTTATGAATTCCTATCTCGTTCAACTGCTTTTGTTCATCTTTTGGAGGGTTAAGTTCATGACCAAGAAACAGAATGCCAAAGTAGAAGTAATGCTCTTGGAAGATCGATGGGCTCCTGCTTCCTTTAACTGGAGTCTTGTTGGAAGCACTGCTACGATTACTCAAGTCACCCCCTCTGCCACAACCATCGAAATTGATGACGACGGCACCTCCATATCCATTACATCGGATGGAAGCACCACTACCATCCCCGTTGCTCAGCCCAATGTCACATATAACTTCCTTGGTGCCGAGACAGTTACTATCGATTATGACGCTATGGGAATCCGTGCTGGCAACGTCACGCTCAACACCGGCGTCACTGGTCGCATGATCGATGTAGACGGTACCGCTCCCGGAAATGGAGTAGGCGGGAATTTGACGATCAAAGCAGGAAGCGGGAGCGACTCAGTTACGGTTGATTTCTTCAGCATCGGTGGAAGCTTGAATGTCGATGCTGGCCTCGGAATCGATCAGGTTTCGGTCGGCGTGTCAGCGTTCAGCACGATTGGAAGCAATGTGACGATCACCAGCGCCGAACTGCTCATCTTCGGAATCGGTGGAGGTGCTGGGAGTACTTTTGCCGGAGGAAACGTACTTTTCAACAACATGAGCGCCCTCGGCGCGACTACTGTCACCGTTGGCAACGGCACATTCATAGGTGGGAATTGGACTTATCTGGGCGGAAGTGGTGCCGACTCGATCGAACTCAGCAGCATCCTGGCAGACTCCAGCTTCGTTGGGGGTCAAGCATACCTAAATCTGGGTAACCAACTCCCCACCGATACGAGCGTTGTGAACATCGTAGGCGGCATTGGCACCAACCTGACCGTAATCGGTGGGACCCTCGGTTCGGAAAGCATCACCACAGCCATGGATTCATTTGTTGGCGGGAATATCAACCTGATGCTCTCCGGAGCCTTGGGAGCCGGGGCCGTCGACACTGCGAACATCCTCGGAGGAATGGGGGGGGACAGCTTCTAATACATGGGCGGCGCCGGAGCGGATAGTGAGATTTTGGCTCTGGCTGCGGGAAAAAGCCAAGTTCGCT
>CAYYUU010001380.1:0-1821 GCA_964474955.1 uncultured Alcaligenaceae bacterium
GAATCCACGAGGTGGGCGTCGATGTTCACTTCGGACATGTCGTTGACAATCACCGCGACGCGAAGCCCCTCACGGTTGTTTAACACATGGTTGAGCAAGGTTGTCTTGCCGGCACCGAGAAACCCGGATAAGACCGTGACGGGCAAACGTTTCATACGGGCTTCCTGCTCTCTGACGACTTCACCTTCGGCTGTGGCGGGTGAGTGCAAGACTTGCCGGGCGTTCCGTTGGGCACGCAACAATGGGCCGGCGATTTCCGCACCTTGAGCTTTCCGGTTTGCCACTCCCAAACCACCCACGCGCCCGAGACGACCGGGGCAATAACCGCCGCTCGAAGAAATGCCCGTCGGGATTGTTGCATCGCTCATACTCCTGAAGAGACTTGACGTTGGGGCCTGACAAAGTATGACTTTTTTATATTACGCAAAAACCATCGCGAGTCTAGTGGAGCATTTTCATGTTGGTTCCCAACAAATTCTTGACACGCCGTACTGTGGAACAGGTTGAGGAAGGGAATGAACTGGCTCCGAAGTTTAACGAGCACGGCCTTATCCGTGTTATCACGACAGACTTTTCCACGGGCGAGGTGCTTATGCACGCCTTCATGAACGAAGAAGCGCTTTCGGAAACGATCCGCACTGGGGAGGCGGTCTACTGGAGTCGCAGCCGCAAAACACTCTGGCGGAAGGGGGCGACGAGCGGACTGGTTCAGAAGGTCCGAGAACTGCGCATCGATGACGACCAAGACGTGGTCTGGCTGCGAGTCGAGGTGGCGGGCAGCGGGGCCAGTTGCCATGTCGGCTATCGCTCGTGCTTCTACCGCGTGGTTCCGACCGGACCTGCCGCTGGTCAGCCCCTCCAATTCGAAAGTTTGTCTTTATTGTTGTTTCCAGCGATCACGTATAAAAAACAATCGCCTCACACTCTTCGTTATCTTTGGTTGCAGCTTGATCCGAACATCTTTCGTCCTGATTCTGATTCTGTCAAAACGCTAACGGCCCCCCCGATCTCAAACAAAACCAGCAGCAAACTGCGCGAGTCGTATTTGCACCGCATGTCTTTTAACGGCGGGGTCAACATTACTCCCAGCCAGAAGTGATTTTCGGTTGGACCACGGCATCCGCATCGAAATAGTTCGACAGCGACCCAATGCAGCAGTCCAACTTGCCTGATTGATCATTCACCAATCGTCTTGTTTAGTCGGAATTTGATTGGTGCGTCTCACACGGCTAAGGTTCTAGCTGCCGTTCACCATACCTTTAGCCGAGCGTCACTGAACCACTGGAGTTCCTTCGCGATGCCGTCTGATAAACGCGTTTGCCGCAGTTCTTCGGGCAACACACTCCAAGCATACGTCTCCACTTCGAAATGCGATAACTCGGGCATCTCACGAGTCGCTATCTCCAGGCATTCAAGAATCTGTTTTCTGGAAGTCTGTAACAGCCCAAATCGATCCAAGTAAACGGGTACATGGAAGTGAACACGCCATTGGCCAGTAAGCTCCTCTGGGTTTTCCACTGTATTTAATGCTTTAGGCATGTCCTCAAAAAACACCGGTTCGGAGTCTGGTGATGTCCGAACAACCGTTTGATGCAAGTAGCGGTCTTCGGCAAAGGAGCGAAGTTGCTCCAACGCGTCGAGTCGCTGTTCCGGCTCGATTTCGTCAAACGGCACGATGACCGCCGAAGAAACTTGAACCTTTCCGACGTGAATGCCTGCCGCTTTCAGTTTCCGGAACGCATCCGCCTGTTCTTCGAACATGACTACCGAATGACAAACGTCGTGACAAACGCGAATGTGCCGGCGGATCGTCGCTTCGTC
>CAYYUU010001381.1:0-1820 GCA_964474955.1 uncultured Alcaligenaceae bacterium
ATGCAGCTATCCGTTTGGCAGCGAGGCAATCACGGCATTCGCCATGTCGGTCGTCGTGGACGCGCCACCAAGGTCGGGCGTGCGGACTTTCCCTTCGGCGAGGACTGTTTGGAGGGCTTCGTATGCGCGAATGGCCGGTTCGGGTTGGCCTTCTGCGAGGAGCATGTCGATGGCTGGGAGCAATAACGGCAGTGGATTCGCCTGGTTTTGGCCGATCTGTTCTCGGTGTCCGCCGTGGAACGTTTCGTAGACCGTTACGTCCTTCCCGACGTTTATCCCTGCCGTCGCGCTGATCCCACCAACGATTCCCGCACCCAGGTCGCTCACGATGTCGCCGTAGAGATTGCCCATGACCATCACGTCGAACTGGTGAGGCTTCGACACCATTTGCATACAGCAGTTGTCGACGATGATTTCTTTCGTTTCCAGGTCGGGAAACTTCTTGGCCGTTTCGCGGAAGACTTCGAGGAACAACCCGTCCGCAAGTTTCAGGATGTTCGCCTTGTGGACCGCATGAATCTTCTTTCGCCCCTGGTCGGTTGCGTATTGAAACGCAAATTCCAGGAAACGTCGGCAGGCAGATTCGGTCACGACTTTGATGCTTTGCACGACCCCAGGGACAATCTCGTGCTCGATCGCCGCGTACAAGTCTTCGGTCAGTTCACGGACCACCAAGATGTCGACGTCCTGGAAGCGTGATCGAAGACCACGCAAATTTTTCAACGGGCGGACCGAGGCAAAGAGCCCCAACTCGCGGCGAAACAGAATGTTGTAATTCGCGGCAGGGTTTGTCTCCCAAGCCAACAGCTTCGTTTTCAGAGCGATCTTGGTCCTCTGCAAGGAGTCCAACAGCGAATCGGGCATAGGCGGCAAGCCGTTTTGCACCGCAGCCAACCCAGCGAGGTGTTCGTCCCATTCGACCTGCGCACCGGCAGCGTCCAGGATTTTCCGCACTGCGGGGACCTGATCAAATCCAGCACCACCACCTTGGACGAGAGTGACTTTCATCGCTATGAGATGAACCAAAGACACAGATTCTTTAGGTGGTTAGCCCTTACCACCCATCAAGTCATTAGAATTATAATGATCGGTTTTGCATTTGCAATCCCTTACAATAAGTAGCCAAGTTTAGCATTCGTTCACACAGTTCTTGCTGAACGTTCGCAAAAATTTCGGCTCCAAAACCCGTGTTTTCCGAGGGTTTTACAATTAACAGCATGTCCAGGGGCCCTTCCGACATGCGTTTAATTCAAAAAAAGGGCGTATTCTCCGGCATTTATGGCCCGAAAATCTGCGAACGTTCAGCTTGGGAACTTTGCGGGAATTGAGGAGGCTCTCGGAGGCGGTTGAAAGATGAATGCAAATCCAACAAGTGATGGAGGAAAGAACGACTTGATTCCCTCCAATGTTCGCCCCACAGTCGAGTCGTGGTTGCATGGCCGCCAGCGACTCGACTTTCATTGAATCTCCACTTTCGATGTCCTCTGTGACGACATCTTCGTGATCGCATAGAAAGCGAATCAGCGTGACGCGCGTTTGTCAATAGTCCAGTCACACCAAACTTGGTCCGTCTCGGCGAGCCCCTGTTGATAAAATCAGGGTAAACCGAACCTTCCTTGAGCCGAATGCGTGGTTGAAAGCAAGTGGCGAGGTCTGGGAGTGTAGGAAAAGCACGACGCCGCTTTGAGCAGAAAATGTCCCCGAGAACATTCTGAGAGGTTCTGGTTTGCGTCCCTCTTGAGTGGAACTGCCAGTTCCTCAAGGATTCCGGTTTTGAAATGGTAGTAGGGGTGAGAGGATTTGAACCTCCGACCTCACGG
>CAYYUU010001382.1:0-1817 GCA_964474955.1 uncultured Alcaligenaceae bacterium
GGAGTAGTAGCCCTTGAACGGGTAGCCGTGGCCGCGGTCCATCTCCAGAATCCACTCGGCGACGTTGTCGAGGAAGTACCGGTCGTGGGCGATGGCGACGATCGTCCCGGGGAACTCGTGCAAGTGGCGTTCGAGCCACCCAACGGATTCGGCGTCGAGGTGGTTGGTCGGCTCGTCGAGCAGGAGCATGTCGGGTTTTTGCAAGAGGACCTTGCAAAGAGCGACGCGGCGACGTTCGCCACCGGAGAGCGTCTCGACTTTCGCATCGCCGGGCGGCAAACGCATCGCGTCCATGGCGATTTCGATGTGCCGTTCCAGGTCCCAGGCGTCGGCGGCGTCGATTTGGTCCTGGACTTCGGCCATTTCGTCGAGAATCTTTTGCATGTCGTCGTCGTCGGCGTCGCCGAGGTCGTCGGTCAACTCTTGGTACTTATCGACGATAGCCTTCAAATCCGCGACGGCCTCCATCACGTTACCCATCACGTCTTTGTCGGGATTGAGTTGAGGCTCCTGGGGGACGTATCCGATGGTGATGTTGTTCGCGGGTCGGACGATTCCGTCGAAGTCGCTGTCGGCGAGCGCCATGATTCGAAGCAGGGTACTTTTCCCAGCCCCGTTACTCCCGATGACGCCGATCTTCGCACCCGGATAAAACGCAAGAGTGATGTCCTTGAGGACTTCGCGTTTGTTATACGTCTTCGTCAGTCGTTCGATCGTGAAAATATATTGTTCGCCCATGATTCTCCTGTGGTCATACTTCCCGGCCGAGTCCTGCGTCTGTTCGACTTTACTCATCGCGGCATCAAGGAGTCAAATCGTCAAGCTCAGCTTCGGGGTCTTTGAATAAGATAGGAAGCTCCAGGTAATGTTGCAAAGAATCATTTCCATGGGAAGGGGGAAAAGAAAGGTGGAAGGCTGAAGGTGGAGGCCCGAAAAAATCTCACCCGAAGGCGCGAAGAGGCGAAGAAAGAAAAAAGGAACAGCCAGTAGATTAGAGAAGGAACAGCTTTGTATGGGCTTCCGAACACATCCGTTGGCAGAGTGTCACCATCTGGCGCTCCCGCATACCTTGACCGAAGGCAATGTACAATCTGCCAAACTCGTGTCGTAAACGTTTCAGACCAAGCGTCTGGAGATGACCATGTCCAACTCACGCCCGATGGCAAACGGCCTGTCGACAGGGCAAGCACCCGGCAGCTTGCAAGATTCGCCAGGCAAGGAACGCGAAAAACAATTGGTGTCCGATTTCGTAGGTACACGCGGCTTGCGTGTACGTTTGTTGGGAGCGGATTTTCGTATGTACACGCGGGGCTTTGGTAGACGCGGCCTGCGTATACCTACGAGCAACACAAAACGGACAGCAATAATTTCCCCGTTCCTTGCCTGGCGAACCAGCTCCACACAGATCGATTTGAAATTTGTGTTGATCGGTGCTCATCGGCGGCGTTTTTTTCTGGATCTTCTCTTCCTTTGTGCCTTCACGTGAGATTCTGTTTCGTCTTTCAAGCGCCGATGACCCGCCCATGCTCTTGGTACATGAAGAAATTATTTCCCCACCACAAGATATATTGTTTATCCCCACCTCGTTTCCAATAGGTCAGTAACTCAGCTTCTTCGCGCTCATATTCTTTGGGCGGGTATCTCTCGGTGAAGGCTCTGTTCATTTGGAACATCCATGGGACGTCGTCAATTCCGATCGGGTAAGAGTCGCAGCGTCCATCTTCAACCGGACCGGGTGGCCAACGCAAACCCAGAACAATGCCCCCTACCGTCAAGAAGAACCGCTTCACGAAAATCGGAGAACCAGCGAAAAAGCC
>CAYYUU010001383.1:0-1808 GCA_964474955.1 uncultured Alcaligenaceae bacterium
TGAGGTCTCAGTTTGGCAACCGTGGGGCAAGCCCAGTAACGCCACACGAACTGCCCGTCGTCAGCCATCGGATGCTGATTGTTCTCGATGCCGCCCTTCCACTTTGTCGAATCAGTCCTCAAGCTCTTCCCCGGAGGAGTGCGAAGAGTTACGGCTCATCCGACTTCTTCAGCGAAATCGTCGTGTCTTGGGCCATGTCGGAGTTCAGGGAAATCTTCAACGACCGATTCCAAGACCCCGTATTGGCTCTTGGATAGGCAGACGCGATGGATGAGCGAGTTGGCATCGCCATTCGGAATCGCAGGGAAATATGTTCCTCCATTTTCTCTGGCGGGAATCGTAGTTGTTTCCGCCAGATTGATCCTTTTCTATGGGACGCGTACCAATACCTAGGTCCTCATCGACTAAACAATGAGTGGACACGCATGTCCACCAAACACTTTGGATTTCCGTTACGAAATGGGAGTTTCCGTGAGCCAGAAAACTTGGGGCGGGCGGTTTACCGGACAAACCGATTCCCGTGTCGAAGAGTTCACCGAATCGATTACTTTTGATCGCCGGTTATATGCGCAGGATATACGCGCGAGTCAGGCACACGCCAACATGCTCGGAAAAGTAGGGCTCCTGACCGCACAGGAAACCGAGCAGATCCTCAAAGCCCTGGATGAAATTAAACAGGACATAGAAAGTGATAACTTTACATATGATATACGTCTCGAAGACATACATACGCACATAGAACGTGCATTAATCGAGAAACTCGGTGATGTTGGACGCAAGCTCCACACAGGACGTAGTCGGAACGATCAAATATTGACCGACGTACGGCTGTGGCTCCGCGACGCCATCGCCGAGATCGATCATTGGCTCACGGAACTCCAACGCGCATTCCTCCACTTCGCCGAGCGCGAAGGCACAATCATCTTGCCCGGTTATACACACCTCCAACGGGCTCAGCCTGTGCTGGCAGGCCATTACTTCCTGGCCTACGTCGAAAAATTCCAAAGGGACCGCGAAAGATTGGCTGATTGTCACAAACGAGTCAACATCTTACCGCTTGGAGCTGCGGCCTTGGCTGGAACTTCGCTTCCGATCAATCGAGAACTCGTCCGCGAGGAACTCGGCTTCGATGGCATCACAGCCAACAGCATCGACACGACCCACGACCGGGATTTCATGCTCGAGTATTTGTTCAACCTCTCAACGATTGCACTCCACTTGAGCGGTTGGTCGGAAGAGTGGATTCTGTGGTCAACGACGGAATTTGATTTTTTGATCTTGCCGGACGAGTTCTGCACTGGCTCAAGCATCATGCCGCACAAAAAAAATCCCGACGTATTAGAGCTGATCCGAGGAAAAACAGCTCGGGCTACTTCGGCCTTCCACCAACTCCAAATGTTAGTGAAGGGGCTTCCGCTCGCCTACAACCGTGATCTCCAGGAAGACAAGATTGCCCTCTTCGATGCTCACGACACCGTCTCGGCGTGTCTGGAATTGGCGGCGGCACTCGTCGGACAAACCAACCTCAACGAAAGCAAAATTTACTCACGGATCGAAGACGGGTATCTCGACGCCACGACGTTGATGGAATTTTTTATTGCCAAGGGCGTTCCCATGCGTGGCGCACACGAAGCCGTGGGGAAACTCGTGCGGTTGTGCGAAGAAAGTCATTGTCGGCTGGCTGATCTTCCTGCAGAAGAATTCGAGCGAGTGAAATCGGGGCTCGGGGAAGAAGTCTATGGCGTGTTGGGCGTTAAGAATGACTTGGAGGCTTTTCAGAGTTTTGGTTCGGCGGCGCCGGTCGATGT
>CAYYUU010001384.1:0-1805 GCA_964474955.1 uncultured Alcaligenaceae bacterium
GCGACTTTACACATCACGGAAGTATTGGACGACGATGACTTCCAAGAGTTGCACTTGTGCGAAATGTGTGCCCACAAATACCTTTACGAGCCACAAGGGGCGGCTGCCGGCGCGAAGGCTTCCGTTGCCGAATCCGGCGCCGAGGTCGAAGACGTTGGGGGCCTCCCCCAGAAAAGTTGTCCCCATTGTGACCTGAGTTTCATCGAGTTCCGAAACACAGGTCGTCTCGGGTGCCCGAATGATTACTACGAGTTTCGAGACGAACTGTTGCCCTTGTTAGAAAACATCCACGGCGAAACGAAGCATTGTGGAAAAACGCCACGACGATCACCACACACCCGGAAAACCCAGACCGAGTTGATGAATCTTCGGAACCAACTCAAACAGGCCATCGGCGAAGAAGACTACGAACGCGCGGCAACCTTGCGGGATCAGATCAAGGAAATTGAGGAAAGTTAGTCTTTGAAATTCTGGACCGTTGCTCTCACTTGTCTCCCACTTGTCCTGGGCATTTCTTCGCTTTCGTGCTTCCTGCGTGGGAGAAACTTGACGTGAAGTGTGATTGTTGTACCAACCCCGCGACGGTGCATCTGACGACCATCGTGAACGGCCAAAAGAAGAAAATGCACCTTTGTTCGGAGTGTGCCGAACAGCAGCAAATTACCCAACAGCAAGAACTGAATTTATCGAACATCTTGCAGACCGTGATTGGGAAAAACGTCGGACCAGTCCCGGACGAACTAGCCCGTTTGGCTTGTCCGATTTGTGGCATTAAATATATGGAGTTTCGAGCAGCCGGGCGGTTCGGATGTCCCCACGATTACGAAGTCTTCCGCGACCCGCTCGAACCACTCCTGAAACGAATTCACCGACAAACCCAACACAAGGGAAAAGTTCCCCACAACGCGCGAAGGCAGGCCGCCCTCCAAGCGGAGTTACTCGAACTCAAAACACAACTCCAAAGCGCGGTGGATGCAGAAGAATACGAAGAAGCAGCTCGGCTACGCGATTTACTACGGGAAAAGGAAACCACGCATGGACCTGGACAGCCTGACTCAAACCAGTGGTGAGTGGTTACGGGGGACTGGCCCGGAATCCGACATTGTGATTTCAAGCCGCATCCGGCTGGCTCGAAATCTCGCCGCGTTTCCCTTCACGAACCGAGCGACCAGCCACCAGAAAGCCGAGATCGAGCGACTGCTGAGCGAACGAGTGACGAAACTCGACGTTCCAACTCCCCTGCAATATCTCGGGCTCGACGAACTGCCGTCACTCGACCGACAAGTTCTCGTCGAACGACAGTTGATCAGCCGGGAATTGGCGAACACCGAAGGACCCCGCGGCGTGGCCCTTGCAGTTCCAGAAACCATCAGCTTGATGATCAATGAGGAAGACCACATTCGCATCCAGGTCATGCGAAGCGGATTGGCCCTCGACGCCGCCTGGGAAGAAATCGACAAACTCGACGACGCCATCGAGCAACGAATCAGTTATGCCTTCAGCGATGAATTCGGATATCTGACGGCGTGTCCGACGAACGTCGGAACGGGCATGCGGGCGAGTGTCATGTTACATTTGCCAGCATTGGTGCTGACGAAACAAGTCGAGAAAGTGTTCCGCGCACTGCACAAGATCAATCTTGCGGTTCGCGGCCTCTATGGAGAAGGGACTCGCGCCTCGGGTGACTTCTACCAAATCTCGAACCAGGTCACCCTCGGTAAGAGCGAGCAACAAATCCTCAGCGAAATTCGAGAAGTCATCCCGCAGATCATTACCTACGAACGCCAGGCCCGCGACACCCTCGT
>CAYYUU010001385.1:0-1803 GCA_964474955.1 uncultured Alcaligenaceae bacterium
CGGCATCGGCATCGATCGGCTCATCATGCTACTGACAAAAACCCAAACAATCCGCGATGAGATTTTGTTTCCATTACTTCGACCCGAGAAGTGATGGAAAAGTAGTAGGCACACTCAGTGTGTCATAACCAAAGTAGTAGGCACACACCGAACACGAAAGAAATGGGCGTCCGGCCTATTGGGGACTTTGAAAAAACGGATACTTATAAATTTCGCGTTATCAGAGTCGAGCTACGAACAAACCTAGCAACACGAAAACGGAGACTCATTTCTTTCGTGTTCCGAGTGTGCCTACTCCTAAAAATAACATCGAACGGCACACAGAGTGTGCCTGCTACTCTCGACCCGAGGAAGGATTCTCGTGTATAAGCTCCTACTTTGTTGGCGGTATCTGTTAACACGGTACTTGGCTATGGCGTGCGTCATCAGCGTGATGTTGGGCGTTGCGACGCTCATTGTCGTGAATAGCGTGATGGGTGGGTTCAGTGCCAAGCTCCGCGAACGACTCCATGGGTTGCTCTCGGACGTCGTGGTCGAATCGAACAGTATGGATGGCTTCGCGAATCCGGACTTGATGATGGAAGCCATTCGCAACGATCCACAACTCAAAGACAAAGTCGTGGCGATGACTCCGACGATGGAAGTCTTTGCCATGCTTCAATTTCGCCTTCGCAATGGCGAATTGATGACGCGGACCATCAAGCTCGTGGGGATCGATCCGAAATCCCGTTCCGAAGTTGGAGGTTTCAAGGAACACCTTGTCGAGCAGAAGAACTCTAAGGTTCCCTCCTTTACCCTGTCGAAAAAACAACGCGACGTGTTTTTCTATCGGCATCGATTCGCCAAAGGGGGTGTTGGTCCCGACGTCCGAACTCTTGACCCAAATATTCCACCTCCTCCCGCCATGCCCGAACAACAGGTCAAGGAACCGCAAGGGATCATCGTTGGCCACATGTTGGCTCACTACCGCCTCCCAAACAAGAAGAATGGGGAAGTCAACGAACGAACTCTTATTCACAAGGGCGACGACGTTATCATCACGACCGTCAGCGGTGGAAAGATATCCCCCGTCTACGATAGCTTTGTGGTCACGGATTATTTCAAGTCGGAGATGAGTGAATACGACAGCAACTACGCTTATGTCTCTCTGGAATATTTGCAGAAACTTCGTTCCCTGGACAATCGCGTTACGAGTATTCAGATTCGATTGAAAGACTATCATCGTGACTCGGATATCGTGAAAAAGCGACTCGAGATCCTTTTGGGAAAGGGTACGTTCTATGTAAGCACCTGGGAAGATAAACAGGGGCCACTCCTCGCAGCGATTTCCATAGAACGTGGGATCTTGAACGTCTTGTTATTCATGATCATCTGCGTGGCTGGTTTTGGAATCCTGGCCATCTTCAGTATGATCGTGTCGGAGAAGACGCGAGACATCGGGATCATGAAGGCACTCGGAGCATCGAACGGCGGTGTGCTCAGTATCTTCTTGACGTATGGTCTGCTCTTGGGCCTTGTGGGAGCCGTTCTCGGAACAGTCCTTGGCGTATCGATTGCGAATCATATCAACGATGTTGAGATGTTTCTTACCAAAGTGACGGGTCAGAAGGTGTTCGATCGGTCGATCTACTACTTCGATAAAATCCCGACCGAAATTCAACCATTTCAGATATTCTTGCTCAACCTTGGAGCCGTTGGGATTGCTGTGCTCTTCAGTATCATCCCGGCTCTACGGGCTTCGATGCTTCATCCCGTTCGTGCGTTGCGGTATGAATTACTCGGTGGTGATCGACGTTCATTCAT
>CAYYUU010001386.1:0-1801 GCA_964474955.1 uncultured Alcaligenaceae bacterium
CGCTTGGCACGAGCCTCACGCCTGTGGGGCATGGAATCGGGAGTTCTGGGAGCATTGGTGGCCAGTTGACCATCCTTTCGGGTGCTGGCGTCGACGACGTCACTCTTGTGCCGGGAAGTTTCGTTGGCGGTGGCGTTTACGTCAACTTGTCCGGTGGGATAAACTCCTTGACCGTCGGTGGTGCCGTGGGTGGAAGAAGCCTCACGTACTTTGGTGGTTCGGACATCGACACCGTGATGGTTCTTGGCACAGCCGACGCCGGCTTCGCTCGATTGTTCCTCTCGTTGGGTGCTGGCGATGATGCTTTCACACTCATGACCCATGCACTGTCCGGACTCATCGTGGACTTCGGTGCTGGAACGGACACATTCCTCGACACGACCGGTCAGCCATTCGGCTTCCCCGCCTTCTTGTGGAACCTGTGAGGCGACTTGTCTCGTTCGCCTGGAGTACGGCGGAATTTCTTCATGCACTCTACAGCCGACTAACGCCACGGAACGCGTAATTTGTTGTCGTCCGGTTCTCTGTCGGATGCGAGTCGGCGAACAGGCATCTTGATTGGTGGAAACGGGCGAGACTTGGTCACCGAATGGAGGTAACGGGCGTCGACGCGACGATCGGCGTTCTGTCCTTACCTGGATTCGATGAAGACGGACTGAAGTTCTCTTCGGGGCTGCTCGTTGAAATGTTGGGGATTTGTTTGGGCTAAAGAAGACGGACAGTCTTTGTCGGTCTTGTTCGTAATGGCGGACCAAACTTGTCGCGTGACGAAGACTGTCCTGCATTCCAGCGACATCAATGATTGTTCGTTGATGCCTTTTTCTTCCGCACTTTGTATTGGACCTCGAAGTAACTCCGGTCGGCCGACACGAAAGGACTATTCCAACCCATGACCCGAAGGCCACCAACCTTCTCGTATTCGGGATGGAGCTTTAACCAATCGTTGAGGCGTTTTCTTGCAGTTCGGATGGCTTGCTCGTTCGATGACTTTCCGCGGACACCAGTACTCACGGCCATCATCGGCTTGACGTCTTTGACCGTGACACCTCCTTGCTGACCTGCTTTCCCCATGTTCGGTTTGCCGTAAAGGAAAGCCATCTTATTCCTACGAAGGTCCTTTCCTTTCGTCGCGTATTCCATCTCCACGGGTACAGTCATTGCGATGTCGTTTTTCTTGATGTGACCGAAAAGGCGAAAGAATTCGTCTCCGCCAGCCTGTGCCATTCGGTAGGCCGGATACCTCTGGATTCGCACCTCGCCGACCGGCACATAGTCGGGAAACCCTTTCGGCAACTTCGCTTCCATTTTGGGCTGGAACGTCAGATTTGTGCCAATTTGTTGGACGCGTGTGCGGAGTTCTTCCAGAGCTTCCGCCGACTTTGTTTTTTGGTATTGTTTGAGGCCCACACGGAGTTGATGAGCCAGATAGCTTTCTTTACCAAGCAATTTCGCTACTTTTTCGATCGCCTGGGCCATTTCTTTCGGATTCGCCTTCGCAGATTTCTTGAGCATGTTGCCGAGTCGAACATGGCGATTGGTTTCGGCGGCTTGAGTCCCGACGCACATCAAGCACACAAAGCCGATGCTTCCCAGGGTGATAAGTCGCAACATCTGTGTCTTTCCTCCTTCGAAAAATCCCATTTGGCAAACAGTTCATTGTTCGTGGACCATCTACTAAAAGATTCATAGTCGAGAAGGAAAATGACGGGAGGAGTAAAGAGAAGCTCCGGAGAAGGTTGGAATGCTGTCAAACGGAACTCACTGAATCGTCATTTGGCCTCCTTCGGCCTTCCGACACCCT
>CAYYUU010001387.1:0-1799 GCA_964474955.1 uncultured Alcaligenaceae bacterium
TGGTTTGGTATATGTCGATGGGTCGGACGTTACCCGAAGGTCTCGATTGGGAGAAGCGGTTGGGTGAGTGGGAGAGTCGTTGGTCGTTGCGACATATGATTCGAGTTCTACGGGAGGTTATACTCAACGCTACATTTAACCCCACCTCGGCAGACGAGCCGGAGTTGATAGAAATGGTTCAGACGCTGAAAAAATGGGCGAATTTAGCTGCTTGAAACCTCCAAATTTTTGCGAACGTTCAGTCAAGCCAATCGTATTGGTTTCGAATGATGGCGTCCACCCCCGCTCCGTCGACCAAACGAGTTGTGTACTCGCAAGGAAATCCCGCACGAGAGGAAACGGCGTGGAGATAGGCGTAGCTCAACTCTGACTCGATGTCCTGTTGGCTCAACATTTCTCAACTCGGATGGTCCCTCTTCCCAATGGACGAGCACGAAGAAGCGGCGAGCAAGAAATCTCAAATGCTTCGCTGAATTTGAGGGCTCAGACACCTTCTGGTTCGCCCTCCGGACTCTCAGTTTTTTGCACATCAACGAAAAGGGCCACTTACATCTGCGCCGTCGCACTCGCTTTCGAAGAGTACACTTCCTCGAGCACGGACAACAACTGATCAACGCGGAAGGGTTTGTAGAGAACGTGCCGCAGGCCATCCTGTCGGGCCTTGACGATCGAATGAGATGGGTCGTAGCCGTAGCCGGTCATGAGAATCACGATGGCATTGGGTTGGGCATCGCGAAGGCCCTGATAGATTTCGTATCCGCCGATGTCGGGCAAGCGGATGTCCGCCAAGATGGCGTCATACTGGCCGAGCTTGGCCATGATCATCACTTCCTTGCCGTCGCGGGCCGTCTCGACAATACAACCGCGTCGGCCAAGCAAGCTGTGAGCGGACCGACGGATTCTCTCGTCGCTGTCGGCCACCAAAACACGCATCCCCACAAGGATCGGATGCGTGTCCGTGTCGAGCGCTGTTGGTGGAGGCGATCCGAGATTTTCGCCTTGCTTGTGGATGATTTCCTTGATCGAACGAGCCGCCGCCAGAATCTGGCGAATCTGCTGCTCCATGCTCGGCGCCTGGCCGAGAAACTGGTCGAGCATCGTCGTTGCGACCGTCAAGATCTTGTCGACCGGCATGGCCACTTCGCGGCTGATCGTTTCGACCGAATGCGTTACCGTGCTGCGTTTCTCCGCCGTGAGCAACTCAAGTGTGTGGAGGGCTTGAGCCACTTCTCGACCGAAGATTTCCAGGAACTGGAGATCTTGCTCCCCAAAACTATTCGGGGTCGGACTTTCGACGTTGAACGTCCCAATAATCTCCTCGCCAACACGCAGCGCGACCGTGATCGAACTCCGCGCCCCTTCCGCCCCTTCGATGTAGAGCGGATCGTTGGCCGTGTCGGCGCAAAGGTAGCTGCGGCCCGTGGCGGCCACAAAACCGGTGACGCCGTTATCCTCGACCCGCGCGAACAGAACACGGTTGGCCGCATTGGGCGTCAAGCCTTCTTCGAAGAGCGGGTCCAACCGATTCGTTTGTTTGTCGAGAACTCGAATCTCCACGACGGAATACTGCAACAAGTCGTGGGTGAATCGACGTATGTTCGACTTGAGCAGTTCGATTCGCTCCTGCACGGTCATGTGCAAGAGTTCTTCCGGCTTCAGGTCCGCCAGTTCGATGCCGGCCTGGTGGATGGCGGCCAGCTTCTGCTGCTGCAGTGTTTCGTTCGTGATATCGCGGACCGTAACGATCAAGTCCGCAGCCCGCACGCCACCGCCCCGGATCGGCGTGGCATGAACTTGGT
>CAYYUU010001388.1:0-1799 GCA_964474955.1 uncultured Alcaligenaceae bacterium
CGTGTTCATCCTTTGATTCCGTGGAGGTCCCTTTGACAACATCCATCGAAGACGAATCGAGGTTTATGGCACTTTGCGAAAGGTGCTTACCAAATCCTGCGAACATCCACGCCGTCTTGAAAACACGGACTGATGTCTCGCAACATTCGGCAAGTGCGAGGGTCCGTGAGTTCGGCACCGGGGCAAGTGTTGATCTTCGACAAGCGAACTTCAAGGGACGAACAAGGATCCTGGAATGACCGAGCTAATCGCCAAAATCCTGTTTAAGCATAAAACTTGACAGGCGAAAAAGGCGTGCTATGGTTTCGCAGACGCAGTTCTTGTGGGTGAGGGTGCGAAGTCTTTGAGTGTCAGTCAGACAGTTCTAAACTACTACACTTCATCAGACAGATTGTTGCAGAACCCCTCTCACCACACTTCTACATTCATGATCTAACTTCCAGAGTGAAGGTGCCTATTGCGCAACCTCCACTCACTTCCAATCACTTCTTCCTCTACCCTCGGTGAAACAAGGAGGGCAAGGGTAGACCTAGACCGCTGTGTAACCAACATGGTGGGCAACGTGTAATCATTATTCGAAATTCTTTACGACTACATCAATCAGGTTCACTCAACTGGAGACTTCCCCATGTCGTTCGACCGTCTCGTAATCCTTCTCAATTCTTTGAAAGATGGCGCCCACCGATCCAACTCGAACCGATCGCAACCAACGATAGAACAATTAGAAAGCCGAGAATTATTAAGTAACAGTCCAGTCCTCCTAGATTTCGGAACTGCTACTACTCCCGTGGCGGAAGGCTACACCGGCGTTGAACTCACCACGCTTTATAATCAAGAACTCGGACATGGCTGGGAAGATAACTCGGCCCTCGCCCCCTCTTCTGCCTGGGGCGGAAACGACCTGACAAGCGATGGTCACATGGCCTTCGGATGGGAAGGAGCTTTCACGGTCGATTTACCGGATGATACCTACAATGTGACCGCCACCCTTGGTGGTTCGTCCTACTATGTGAATCGCACCAAGATCACGGCAGAGGGACAAGCGCAGGATCTACCTCAGGTGCCTTGGACAAATCCGGACAAGGTGCATGAAGTTCAATTCCAAACGCGAGTCAAAGATGGCCAACTTAATTTAACATTCCGAGATTTCTTTCTCCTCGGCCTGGAGATTGAGGGACAGTCCGACGGACCTGTCGCAACAGGTCAACCGACGGCTCCTGGGGTTCGTTATGAATATTATGCGGGACTGCCTGACGACATCGTCGCCTTGCCCGACTTCGACGCCTTAACGCCCGATGCCACCGGAGTCGTCAGTTCGTTCGACCTCTCCCCAAGCCAATCGACGAGCCACTTCGGTTTGCGATTCCAAGGGTTGATCGATGTTCCCCAAGACGGGACCTACACGTTTTACACCAACTCCGACGATGGGTCGAAACTCTACATCGACGACACATTGGTCGTCGACAATGACGGACGCCATGGGCCGCGAGAACGTTCTGGCAAGATTACTTTGGACGCCGGTCTGCATGAGATCACAGTCGAGTTCTTCGAGTGGTCGTATGGCGAAGTGTTGGAGGTCCGCTGGTCGGGTCCTGGCATCGCCAAACAGATCATCCCCGCGAATGTGCTGTTCCATTACAACGACAACAACAATACGGCTCCCGAAGCGGGAGACGACGTGGCCGAGGCCAACGAGAACGCCCCCGTTGCGATCTCCGTCTTGGACAACGACAAAGACGTCGATGGAGACTCCTTGACCATCACGTCTGTCACCCAACCTGATCGAGGGGTCGTCCGTG
>CAYYUU010001389.1:0-1794 GCA_964474955.1 uncultured Alcaligenaceae bacterium
GCCTCGGAACCACAAGTTCGTCTTCGGCATCGGTCAAGTCGTGGCGAGTGTACATCAAGTTCCTCTGAGAACATGGACAAGATGTTTAATTCTAGGAGCCACAACGACTTAAATGAAGGGACACGACCTAGCCCGGTGGCATAAGCACCTGTACTGGCTCGACTGCGAGGCACCGTTTTGGCACCGGTATCAGGCCAAGGAAGCAAAAGAGGGCCTGTGGTTCGCCAACCATTCGGGCAAGTTGGCGGATCTAAGACCGTGAGACAGCAATTCCCTCCGCGAAGACACACTCCCCTGGCAGAAAAACCGACCAACCCGGTCGCGTGGCTCTGGCAACTGTTGCACCAGTATTGAACGACCAAAATCGTTGGCTGCGCCTTTATAGGTTGGCCCGCCAGTCACAACAATGACGGCAACTGGAAGAATGGAATTGGGACAGCTGAGCGATCTCAAAGCCCACATTTGGTCCGCGTTCGGTAAAGCTTCACGGATTGAAGGCGAGGAACGTGAGCAGTCTCTGAGTTCGCTCAAACAGGAAAGTGCAGAGGTGTTCGAGCCCATTCGCAAACTGCTTGAGCGACAGTAGACGAACTCGTATACCCTCCTAACGAGCAGAAAAGAGACATTTTACAGCGTTGATGGGAGCATGATTGCGTAAGAGGAGGCAGCCGAGGTGTGGGACTCCCCACGACCCGAGTGATGCCCGAATCTCTCCTTCCGCCTTCGAGGTTCTTGCCAATGCAGTTGGCTTGCAATAGACTCGATCCAATTGTTCCGGAGACGAAACTGCGATGCCAAACGCGGAGTCCATGCCATGCCATGCCGAATTGTTCCTCTCGTGTTCGTGATGTTCTCGTTGCCGACGGCCCACCTCGCGGCGGACGAACCGACTTACCCCAACATTGTCGTCATCGTTGCCGACGATCTCGGTTGGGCGGACGTCGGCTATCACGGTTCACCCATAAAGACTCCCACCATCGACAAACTTGCCAAGCACGGTGTGGAACTCGATCAGTTCTACGTGGCTCCGATGTGTACGCCAACGCGAGCCGCTTTCATGACCGGCCGGTACTGGAGCCGCTTCGGCGTCACGGCTCCGTCTAACACGCAGGTCTTGCCGATGGACACCGTCACCATCACCAAAGTGTTGTTGGAGATGGGATACGACACGGGCATCACCGGAAAGTGGCATCTGGGCTCGCTCCCGAGGTGGGGCCCACAACATTTCGGGTTTCGATTTTCGTATGGCTCTCTCGCAGGCGGTGTTGGCCCCTGGAATCACTTGTACAAACGCGGCAAGTATTCCAAAACTTGGCACAAGAACGGAAAGTTGATCGAGGAGAAAGGTCACGTCACAGACTTGATCACGAGAGAGGCCACAAATTTCATTCGGAAAAAACGAAAGGGACCATTTTTCCTTTACGTCCCGTTCACGGCCGTGCATGTTCCGTTTGACGAACCGCAACAGTGGATGAAAGCGAACAAGGCCGTCTCCAAGGAACGACGTCAGTATGCCGCTGCCGTCCAGCACATGGATCACGCGATTGGTCAGATTGTTGACACGCTCAAGCAGACGAAGCAATACGATAACACGATCATCATCTTTTTCTCCGACAACGGCGGAACCGACCGAGACGGCATCGGGGCGTATCCGGGAACCTATCCCTTCGCGAGAGTCTTTGGGTTGAATCGGCCTTTGCGAGGGTGGAAGCGACAACTCTACGAAGGTGGTGTTCGCGTACCTGCATTTGTCCATTGCCCGAAGCATTTGCCAGCTCGCAAGGTGACGTCTCC
>CAYYUU010001390.1:0-1792 GCA_964474955.1 uncultured Alcaligenaceae bacterium
CTGACATGGTATCTCGCATATGCCGCGTAGGTTGGTGAATCAAAATATTGGCCAGAGGCGCTCTCAGAACCGAAAATGACCCATTTTGCAAATCGCCGAGTCGCCGCACCGGTTCGTGTTGCCAACGTGATGGTCAGCGAGTAGACGAATGGAAACCAGTCGCTGAATTCGTCGGCCGAGAAGTCCGTGGCTTATTCCATAGGAGTTTTGTTCCCAAACGAAAAGGAAAACGTGATTCCCGCTACACGTCCTGTTTGTTTGTGCCCGCATGGAATGGGACAAGCGCGAGCACCAACACACCCGGAGGACTCTCGACTCTCACTTGCGTCCCTCCGGCATTCCAAAATTTTGCTCTCGAATTGCATTTGCCCAACCAAACAGGGTATCATGATTGTTTGTATCGATACGTTCATACTTCGCGCCGCAACTCCAGTCCTGTTTCGGAGATACGTCCTATGGCGAGTGCCAGCAGCTTGAAGATCAAGTGTCCGAGCTGCGAGGAATCGATTCGACTGAAAGACGAGTCCTTGCTCGGAAAGAAAATTCGTTGTCCCCTCTGCAAGTATGGCTTCGAAGTTCCTGCCTCGCTCAACGGGTCCAAGCCTGCGAAACCGAAGGCGAAAAAAGGAGCCGACGCGGACAGCGCAACCGAAAAATCGGCCAGAACCCTCGCGAAGACGAAGAAAAAGCCCCTTGACGAAGAACTCGATGACGGGCTCGAGGAATCGTCCCCAAAGAAGAAAAAGACAGGCACCAAGTCCAAGGAAGCTGCCGACGAAGCGGGAGAAGACGAAAAGGACGGCAAGAAATCCAAGAAAAAGAAGTCCAAGAAAAAGAAAGGGATGAGCGACGACTCCAAGAAATTGTTCATGTTCATTGGAGTCGGAGCCCTGGCCTTGGTGGTTTTGGGGATTGCAGGCTTTTTCCTAATGAGTGGGGGCGACGGCAAAACCAAGAACCGCACGGTTGCCCGCGGACCTGGCGGACCAGGAGGGCCTCCCGGATCAGGCGAGAAAAACCCGGACGACAAGAAAGATCCAAAGAATCCCGACAATAAAGTTCCCCCTGTCGTCAATCCAGGCAAAAAGCCCCCCTCTTTGCCGCCATCGAGGAACTACCGTAAAGTTAACGAAGTGGAGTTCAGCCAGCTCGTTCCGAACGACGCCGAACACCTGTCCTACACTCGCGTCGGTGCCATCGCAGACACCCCACCTGGGTATCTGTTGATCGCCAGTTTCGGGGAGTTCGGAGACCAGCGCATTCTCGAAGGTCTTGGCTTCTCGTTGGACTCCATCGATGCCATGCTCCACGCCACCTCGTACAAAAAGGGCTGGACCTGGAACGCCATCCACTCCAAATTCAAGATTGACCCAAAACGACTCAACAGCGCCTTTCAACTGGTTCGTGCCGACGACGCGCCAATTAAACAACAAGAATACTACCGAATCACAAGAGCGAGTCCCATCGTCCAGCAACTCCGGCACATTACTTTGGCCAATCGAGGGTCCGGAGCTTTGGCCCGACGAACCGAGCCGATGTACCTCCATGTCCTTAGTGATCAGCAAACCCTCATCATCGCGGATCGCCGACCACTCCAAGAGTTCCTCAGCAAAGACGGCAAATTCGACCGCCTGAACGATCCAGATCTTCTGATCCCCTTACCCCCCAAGACCGGCAAGAAACCCGGATCAAACCCGGGACCGGGACCAGGCCCAAATCCCGGACCAAGACCTGGACCGATTCGACCTGGACCGATTCGACCTGGGACAGGCGGTCCCAGTCCTGTGCGTCC
>CAYYUU010001391.1:0-1792 GCA_964474955.1 uncultured Alcaligenaceae bacterium
CGTTATTTCTTTCGCAACTTCGAATTTGGAATCCGAATCACGAGGTCGTCTCCCGTCACTCGACACCGCTCATCCACGCCATTGACCCCAACACTGTAAAGTAGATATCCCGTCTTTGTTTGGCGATAAATCAAATTCTTGCCCGTGAAGAAATCCAAGGGGATGTTCTTGAGATAGTTCGGAGTCACGGCGTTGAGTTTTGCGGGATAGTTGCCGTTCTCCACGCGATATATTTCCAGGGCGAAAGCTACTTGGAGATTTCTAAGTCTTTGGCGAAGACGATCTTCCGCGTGCAAAGCATTACGAATGTTCGGGGTTAACAAACCCATGAGGATATCACCAAATGCTCTTCCGCGTGCTTTCGGACTCATCATAAATCGGGCAATGTTCCATGTCCGTTGGGTTTTTGCGAGGTTGTTTTGGACTTCTTGTTCCAGTCGAATGAGCTTCTGTTCACGCGTGGCAAACTGGGGGATTTGCATTGCCGTGACATAACGATCATACCAATCGTTTGCAGCCCTGAGAGCCGGGTCCCAGTTCACTCTCCCGGCAAGTGTCTCGATTTTGGCATCTGGGATCCTATCGAGGGCAGCCGGACCAAGATAGTCCAGTCGCATAATCATTTCCAACATCTCGAACCGGCTGCAGATACCAACAGACTTCGCCAGAGGAGGAAACGGTGGAAGCGTCTGGATATCTTTCAAATGCTTCTTGAGTTGTTTGGCGTTCAACTTTGTCGCCCGCAGATACACCAAATCCCCCTCCGTTGCGAACAGGTCAAATACAGTGCCGATGAGAGGTTCGATGATTGTCCCACCTTGACCAAGGAGCCGACCGAGTCGGTGACACGCTTGTAAATCTTCCCACGCCTCGGGGTATCGCTTTTCCGCGATGCGTCGCATGGCCCGGATGACCAGAGCATTCCCAAACTCACGCCCCTCGGCGAGCCCAGGAAAGAGCGTGTCCAGCAGCCCTTGTCGCTCACCCGACTTATCCTTTCGTGGAATGATCGGGTTGTAATACCGTTTTCGTTTCGATGCCTCAACCACCAACGCAAGCGATTGTTTGTTGAGATCGAGCCACTTGGCGATGTGCGGAAATTCTTTCTTCGTCCACGGCCTTTGGGAAGCAGTATCAAAATTGTGTCTCACTTTCTCGGCTTGAAGTTCGGTGAGCTTTTCCCGATACGTATATCCATCAAGCTGGAGATAATACTTCCCCTTCTCCGGTGGTTTCTCGCCTAACCATTTAAAAAACTCCGGCGGCATCGTCATCCCTTCCGGGTGCGGTCCCATCGCCCGCCACAACAACACATTGGCGTTGTTCTTCGGAGTGATACCTTTGCTCAATTCCTTGTTGAGCGCCGTAACATAATCAACATAACCACGCTTATCAACCGGTCCCATCACATAGGTCGTTTTCTTGCCAATCGTTATGAGTGGTTTGCGATTGTTAGGCTGTGGTGATCCCCACATACTGGCGAGTATGAGTTGCAGAATGAAGGCCGCCATGAGGAGCTTGCCGGTAAGCATCAGTGATTCCTGACGTGAAGTGCGAGTGACAGGTTTCTTTGACTGTGATCGTCATTGTATCGCGAGGTGTTGCAAACGCAAGCAGTTCAGGAGTGAAGCGCTGTCATCTCAAGAACCGACCGCGTCGCCATCCAACCGTAGCTCCGGCGACCGGTCCCAAGATGTTCTAGAATTTTTGGATCCACGCGTCTCTCGATCGCCGTAGTTCTGAGATATCTCGTTCGACCATTAACAATCGGGCCTTCAAGTCTGTGACTGGG
>CAYYUU010001392.1:0-1791 GCA_964474955.1 uncultured Alcaligenaceae bacterium
AGCGACACTGCGACGAGCGCGACTAACAGGGCAACGAGTAAACGCCATACTTGGGTATCCGTCCAGGCAGACAAGACGTTCCATCGTTTTTTAGACCAACACCATTCGACCACTCGCCCGGCCAGGAGAGCGGCCACAAAGACAAATCCCACGACGAACGAGCCGTGCGTATTGGCCCAAAGAACAAACAAAAGCGGCAGTAGAAAAACGGCTCGTCGAGATATTTCCCGACGCGCAAACGGGACCATCATCAAGGCAAAACACAATTCGCCAAGTTTCTCTGGGCGCTGGATAGACGAGAGCCCAAACGAAAAAGCCAAGACTACAACGACTCCCATCACGGCCAGCCACGACGAGTTGCCCAGACGCCGATACGCGACGAAGAGGGCCGCGAAGCGCAAGGCGATGACGAGCCCGTGCACGAGCTGCAACATCGTCGCGCCTCCCGCGAGTTGCCGCAACTCATTGCCTCCGGCGAGCCAAGTTCCGACTCGATATACCAGGGCATACGTCACCTGCGAGACCCACGGGACATATATTTCCGGTTCGTCGGAGAAGTGCGAGAACGGTTCTCGGTCCGGGAGCGTGCCGTGCGCGAGGATCCATTCGCCGTGCTTGAGGTGCGCCCACAAGTCACTGTGCCAAAGGGGAATATGACTGTAGACCAGAAATAAAAGGAGCAGAATCCCCACTCCCACCATGTCGCCGCTTTGCAGACCCCAGAGAGTTGAGGGTTTGAGCGTTTCCTTCGAGCCCTCACGAACATTCTGTTCTTCGGGGGCTAAGGTGGTCATGCGCTGATTCACGGACTGAATCCTTCGACCGCGAGTTGGGAAAACGAGTCGACTGGCGAGAAGTAACTCGCATTGGAGAAAGAGATATCGGACGTTGCTTGGATCCTACGAAAGTTCCGGTTTCGTGTCCATTCCTTTCATGGACAAGGGGTACTCGCCTGGAGATTGGAGGTTGGATTGTTTAGGAAATAGTATTGATTCCTGCGAGCCAAATGCGCCGTAGTAGCAGGCGCACTCCGTATGCCGTAACCATTGACAAGCGAATAGCACATTGGGAACTCGAAATAAACGCGTGTCCCTTTCGTAGGTATAACGCGAGCCGCGTGTACCCTGAAAATCCGCTCCAAACAAAGCTACACGCGAGCGGCGTATAACTACGAGAGAACAAAATCGAAATTCGAAAAACGAGAGGCCCCCCACGGACACGAGAACACCAAGACGACTTGTTTTTTGACCACTTATGGTTACAACTGCAAAAGCGGTCCGGAAGGTATCGGCATCGGAAGGATCATCAACAATCGTGACAACTCGAATCCTGAGGGAAATAAAGTTCGGGCTTGCAACGAGGCAACAGAGACATGGGCGCAACTTTGGACGGATACAAGGTGTTGATGTATCTATCCTTCCACGCTTCTCCTTGACTCAATATTTGGTAGAACCTGTGGACCGACCGACTATTTTCTCGACCCAAGAACAACGAGGTCCCCACCTTCCATTTTCAACCTCGGAGTCTGACATCTTTGGATTTCTAATTTCTTGGGCCCTTAATATTCGCTTACAGTTCCGAGACTCAGTCAGAAAAGACCAAAGATTGAAAAAAAGTAGTATTGCGAAGTTATCCAATTTACATATGATGCAAAAGATAGGATTGAATCAGGAAGATCGAGCCCACTTCTCACTTTCCCTGATCTGGGTTAATCGACGTCGATAGACTATATTTCACCAAAATGAGAGCCCTCTTTTTCAGAATTTGCTGTTGGAAGAAATCAAAAGATAT
>CAYYUU010001393.1:0-1789 GCA_964474955.1 uncultured Alcaligenaceae bacterium
GTGCGTTGTCCCCTACGGCATGGAAGAAGGCACCGAAGCCGACGTGCCTGGTCCCACGTTCGGATTGGTCGTCGGCGAACCGGTAGAATTTCGTTTCCTCGCTTCGAACATCCGCAAGGACGACGACATCGGTTCGCTCGTCGAAGACTACGGCGACGACATCGAAGAACTCAATCCGCTCTCGACGAACCTCGCTGGCGAAGGCGAACAAGGCCGAACGGTCCCGGTCCGATTGCACTCGAAGGTGAACGAAACCGGGACATTGGAATTGTGGTGCTACAGCGAAGACGGCAAGGAACAGTGGAAACTGGAGTTCAATGTTCGGGAGCGAAAGGTATAAAGCGGTTCACGTCAACGGTGAGGCTCAGCGTGTCTGTTTTTCAAGAAATCGGACATCTATCGATTTTCTGTTCCAAGCACCACCACATGTCCCTCGTGGACAAAGAAACGAGACCCGCGGGGCGTGGACCTCAAAGCCTCCCATGCCCCTCGGGTCCTCGGGGACGTGCCACCGAACATCGCACTGAGAACCGGACACTCATTTCTTTCCCGTTCCTTGGCCTGGGTCCTGAAAAATCCGGACAACCCTTCGCCCCTCTCTCCGGCCGAAGGGTTGCCACGAGTTCAGAAACGAAGATACTAAAGACAAGGAAAAGTGGGTTCCGGCCCAACAGTAACGACCATCCCTCAGCAAGCAAGACTCCGGCGTTTGTCGTTCCGGAGAACTCAACGAAGAAGGATACAACGATGCGCAAGCGTGTTCAGGTTCAGACGAAGATCAACGGCCAAGAAATGGACTTCCTCTGCGAGCCGCGGCAGAGCCTGTTGGAAATCCTTCGCGACGAACTCCAACTCACGGGCAGCAAGGAAGGCTGCAACAACGGAAACTGTGGGGCGTGTAATGTCATCCTGGATGGTCGGCTTGTGAATTCGTGTCTGGTGATGGCCGTCGAAGCCGAAGGCGCGGACATCACGACGATCGAAGGCGTTGCACCAAGCGAAGGGCTACATCCGATCCAACAGTGCTTTCTCGAAGACGCCGCTCTGCAATGCGGAATCTGCACTCCGGGCTTCATCGTCGCGGCCAAAGCTCTGCTCGAAAAGAACCCAAACCCGACCGAGCACGACGTGCGACTTTTCTTGGCTGGAAATCTGTGTCGATGTACTGGATATGACAAGATCGTTCGCGCGGTGCTCGATGCCGCGGAACGAATGCGGGGAGCCGTCGCAAGCAGTTGAGGGTGGAGAGTTGAAGGTGGAGAATGGAGATTGGAGAAAACGAATGTTGTGGTGTTGTCTAGCAGCCACTGGGGAGGGCGGATAAATAAGTGTCGCATTTTTGGTGACCCGCCCCTAAGAGACTGTCCCATAAGGGTTCAGCTGCGTAGAATGGGGTATGAGAACACAAACCTACCCCAGTGACGTGACCGATGAGCAATGGCCTTTGATCGAGCCACATTTGCCGGTCTATCTCGGCGGACGGCCACGCACGACCAATCTGCGTGATGTCGTCAATGCCATCTTTTATATTTCCAAGACGGGTTGTCAGTGGCGTTATCTGCCCAAGGACTTCCCACCCAAGAGTACCGTCTGGCGCTACTTCGACGAGTGGCGCCACAACGGCACGTTGGAGACCGTCCACGACCTGCTTCGCACGAAAGTTCGGACCCAACAGAAACCTCGTCATCCACGAACCACTGCGAGTGTCGATAGCCAGTCCGTCGACACCACCTCCGGGGGCGAGCATCGGGGGAGGGATAATGCCAAGAATGTCGATGGACGCAAACGC
>CAYYUU010001394.1:0-1789 GCA_964474955.1 uncultured Alcaligenaceae bacterium
GGAATTTTTTTGATTCCGGCATCTGTTTTGGTTGGCTGGTGGTTGGCCGGGCGAGGGTTCGACCCATATCTGGACAACCCATACGAGTTGGAAGCCGACGAAGATCAAAAAGAGGATTCCGGCCGTCCTTGAAAATCCTTTAACGCCGCCTCGTATTCTTCGGGCGTGTTCAAATTCCGCAGGGAGTCTAAGTTGGGATCAATGTCGACGAGTTCTTCGGCTTCGACAACCCGGGTCGGCACTTCTTGCAAGAGAAAGAATGGACGCAATCGATCTTCCGCAAGCAGCCGATTCACGTTGGCTCCAACGCTGGTCCGATACACCGCGGCCAACGGATGGTGATATGCTCCGACCTTCGGGACGCAAATGTCGTTATCGCCGAGCAACTCGACTAATCGCAACACAAATTTTTGGTCCACGAAAGGAGCATCACAACTCGAAAGAAAACCCGCGTGGACTTGTCCTTCGAGGGCAGCGAGTCCAGCCGCGAGTCCTTGAAGTGGACCGCGTCCGGGTCGTTCGTCTCGGACGACGATGATGTGGGAAGGTAAAGGTGGAACATCCTGGTCGGGTGCGGCAACCACGACGACGGGATCGACAGCCTCGGCGACCAAACGCACGACCCGCGGCAACATGAGTTCGTCACCAAACGGCAACCACGCTTTCGGGCGTCCCATGCGGCGGCTTTGTCCACCACAAAGGACGACGCCTCCAACTTGCAATGGTTCACTCACTGTTCAGGCGTCTCTTCGGGAGGTGTCTCTGGCGAATCTTCCGTTGCCTCGACGTCGACCTCTCGCCACTCCAGCAGCGAGATTCCATCGTCACCTGCGAGAAAGAACCGCGAACCGTACCCCCGAATGGGTCGTGATTCGGTGAATTCGGTGGCCTGCCCGAGACGAATTTTCTCGTCGTCGTGCGTATGCGAATTGATGTATAAAACGGGCAAGAAGACCTCACCGCTGGCGTCGTCTTGGGTGTCGAGTCTTGCCGGAAACCAAATCAAATCACGAGGCGTCTTGGGCGGATTCATCCGCAGGTTCGCGACTTGCTCCAACGGTACCCAACAATATTGCCCCTTGAACATGACTTCCAGATTGGTGCCGAGCACGTCGTCGCAATCCTGCACAAGCTCGACCGCCTTGCCGTTGATCGTCGCCTTGATGACCGGCGTGGTTTTCTGGGCCTGGTCCAACAATGGAATCGCCTCGTCGGCGCTCGACTGCTTCAGGGCGGCGAGCGCCTTCAAACGCAATTCGGAATGTAGAGGGACCTCACCGAGAAACGTCGGCAGAGCGTCCCCGCCGAAAATCTTGCGGCGATGGAGTTCGGTGTCGATCAGTTGTTTGTATTGGACGACGGCGAGTTGTTGGTCCGGATCTTCGTAAGTGACGAGATCGAGGTGTTTACGGGCTCGGTCGAGGTCACCCGCAAAGACAAGCAATTCGAAGAGAAACACCCGCAAGTTATGGTCGGTTGGTTTGGCTTTGACTTCCTCCACCTGCGCTTGAATTGCGTCTGCGAGCAAGCCTTGTTTGTAGAGTTCAGTCGCGGACATGGAAGTTCCTCACGATATGGGATAATGGCTCTCGGCGGCAATCAATTTGGCACGTGGATGACCGCAACGCGAATCGAGGGGGCGAGAGGTTTTCCTCGGGACGAAACTGAAAGTCTTGCCTCGGTGGGTTTCTTAGTGCGGTGGCACGCCACGAAATAAGCGCGCGGCGGGATGTTTATGGGGTTCCCACAAAAGTTAACGCCCCACACATAAATAATGGACGTGCCACCA
>CAYYUU010001395.1:0-1788 GCA_964474955.1 uncultured Alcaligenaceae bacterium
GTCGGGCCTTGCGAGGCGCTCGCCTTTTGGGCGATTTCTTTACCGAGTTGGTCGTTCTCTTCCGGGGTCGTTCGCATCAACGTCACGTTGGGGTTGTGTTGATAGAACAACCGGTCTTTGAACTTTTCCGGCACAGTGTCTCGCGGACCAAAATTCACCATGTCCAGAGCACCGAGCGAAATCACTTGAGGAATCCCTCGAAGGGCAGCTGCCGTCAATCGATCTGGTCCGGCACTCAAAATGCCTCCGACGAGTTCGTCCGCCAGTTCGGTGGTCGTCAGGTCGAGCACACCACGGATCATTCCATCGGAGATGAAAGACTCCATGGTTTGACCGCCCGTTCCGGTGGCGTGAAACACCAACACTTCGTTTCCCTTGGCTTCGACGATCTTTCGAGCGGCCTCGACACACGGAGTCGTGACTCCGAACATCGTCGCCGTGATCAAAGGTTTTTCTTTTTCCGTGGGTTCCGAAGAAAGAGGATTCGTCACCATCCCGAGAACAGCTTGAGCGGCGTTGTGAAGCACCGTTCGACTAATCCGATTGAGTCCGCTGATGTCAACGACCGAGTGCATCATGAGGATGTCGCGAACACCGACGTATTGCCGCACCTGTCCGCTCGCAAGCGTACTCACCATCACTTTGGGAATGCCAAACGGCAACGCCCGCATCGCCGAAGTTGCAATCGTCGTCCCGGCAGAACCACCAAGCCCAAGGATTCCGTCAACTTTTCCCTGCGCGTACAGATCCGCGATCACCTTCGCGGCTCCTTTGGCAGCGAGTTCGATGGCTTGGCCACGGTCGGCGTCGTTCCGCACTCTTTCGAACGTAGTGCCCGCCGCGCGATAAACTTCTTCTCGCGGCACATCAGGTTCGAATCCTGGTGGCCCCATGACTCCGGCGTCGATGGTGATTGTGTGTTGCCCCGCCTGTTGGATCAAGTCGCGGACGAAGGCGAATTCGGTGCCCTTGGTGTCGAGAGTGCCAATCAGAACTACGGCCATAAAGATATCAGTTCCTTCTGGACGAGAGGTGCGATACGTTGGACAAGGACGTGCAACTCAGCAGTTTTATCTCTTTCGTTTTGCGAGGGCCAGCCCATGGACGAAGTTCTCATCATCGTCGGCGATGCGACCGAAGTACTCGACACCATGTATCCTTACTACCGACTCATCGAAGCGGGTCTCAAGCCGGTCGTCGCGGCACCGGAGAAACGGCAATATCAAATGGTGCTCCACGAGGTCCGACCGGGCTGGACGATCACCAAAGAATGGGAAGGCTACCGGATCGAGGCCGACATCGCGTTCGCCGACGTCGACCCCACCAAGTACCTCGGCATTTTATTCTCCGGCGGGCGAGCCCCCGAATACATCCGCTACGACGAGGATTTGGTCCGCATCACCAAGTACTTCTTCGAGACGAACAAACCAGTCGCGAGCGTCTGCCACGGAGTCGAAATTCACGCGTACGCCGGTTGCGTGAAAGGACGCCGGATGGCGACCGTGCCGAAGTGCAAGTTCGATCTGGAAGTCTGCGGCGGAACCTTCGTCGACGAACCATGCGTCATTGACGGCAACCTCGTCAGCGGACGAACCTTCCATGACAACGGTCATTATGTGGGGCCGTGGATTCAGATGTTGCTGCAGGCTCGCGAAGAGTCTAGGGTTAAGGGTTAAAAGAAAGGTGGAAGGTGAAAGGTGAAGGGATAGTTTTTGGCCGACGGCCAATCAACGCTGAAGTGGACCCCTTTGTCTAGACCAAAAAAGTGCTTTCCTTAGCGAGACTTTG
>CAYYUU010001396.1:0-1786 GCA_964474955.1 uncultured Alcaligenaceae bacterium
GGCGGAATCGGATGCCGAGTGAAGATGTCTCGAACATCCTGATAGATGCCCGCGTCGAAGACTTTGCCGAGGGCGTCCGCGGGTTTGAGGAACGTCGGAGTTCGCAATCGTGGCAAATCCGCAAAGCGACCAAACTCGACCTGTCGCTGGGTAAACTGGCGAGGCAATCGAGCCAACAAGTCCAACGGAGGCTCCAGCAAAGTCAACCCGAATCGTTCGGCGGCTTCCAAAGCGTCGGTCGTATCGACGTGGATGACCAGCCCTTCTGACGAGACATCCACCGGATCGTCGGTGAAGTACCGCACCCGCCACCCGAGGGCAGTGGCCGCATCGACAAGAGCTTGTTCGGCGGGGGCAGGCTCCCGCGAGATCAACAACGTTTGCATCTTCTGTCTCCTTTTTGAGAAATCGAGTTCTGGGAATTTTTGCTTGCGAAAAGTGACCGATTGGAGCGATCTTAGAGCGGTTTCTGGATCAGCGGTTTCTGGGTCAAAGTCCCTCGCCCCGCAAGCGGGCCCGGGACTTTGAAGAGCCTGCCATACCATGCAACCGAAAACTTTTCGTGTGATCTGTCCCTCCACAAAGCGAACAAAGAAGGAAAATCCATGCGTCCAAATCGTGTTCCTCGTCTCGTCCTCTTGGCGGTTATTTTGATCTCGGCTTGTGCCTGTTTCGGACCGATCGGAGCCAATCAGGTCAAGGTCTACAACAGCGGCATCCAATGGCCCGAACCGAAAGTCGTCGATCCGGGATCCACGGACGCCGCACCGCCTTCGGACGCCATCGTTTTGTTCGACGGGAAGGACTTGTCGCAATGGGAGCCGACACGCAAGGGGCAGCTCAAACGCTGGAAATTTGAGGAAGGATATGGGATCGCCGGTTGTGCGATTCGGACCAAACGTTCCTTTCGCGATTGCCAGTTACACTTGGAGTGGTCTTCCCCGAACCCGCCGCGTGGCAACGGTCAAGGTCGAGGAAATAACGGCGTCAAGTTGATGGGACGGTACGAAGTCCAGATATTAGACTCGTACAAGAACAAGACGTATCTCGATGGGATGTGTGCGGCCATCTACAAACAACGACCGCCGATGGTAAACGCGAGTCGAAAACCCGGTGACTGGCAGACATATGATATTATCTTCGAGGCCCCGCGTTTTGACAAGGACGGAAAGTTACTCAAGCCCGCCTATCTCACTGTTTTCCATAATGGCGTGCTCGTCCAGAACCACGTCGAACTCAAAGGCCAAACGTCATATAACCGAGCCCCGTTTTATCGCAAACATAATGCCAGGTTGCCATTGTTGTTGGCGTACCACGGACAGCCTATTCGGTTTCGGAATATATGGATTCGTGAGTTCAAGGAATTGGTGGGGAAGCAGAAAAAGAAGTAGGCATACGCGGAACGGAAAATTCCTTGTTGTCCGTTTTCTGGTTTTGGGGGAGCACGGCAGAGCCGTGCGGCATGCGTTGCACGGCGGAGCCATGCAACGAGAAAAGAGTGCCCGTTTTCAGTGGTTCGATGGAGGTCGGCCCCGATTCCAGCGGCTCCGCTTTCGCTGGACTCAGGCCGTCGCTCGGGATCGCTGGATGGAAACTGCCTCGACCGGCTGGTTACTCCGGAACTTGAGCACAACGGAAACCAAGGTGGCGGCCGGAGTGCTCGGGAACGTCGTGAACGCGATACGCCGACCGGCAGAGCCTCGCGCCGCTGACCCAGCTCCCGCCTCGGATGACTCGGTCGTGGCCCTCTGCTGGCCCCTCGGGATCGACTTGGGGATCGGAGCCA
>CAYYUU010001397.1:0-1782 GCA_964474955.1 uncultured Alcaligenaceae bacterium
TCATCGACCGAGAGGAAACCGTCGATTCCTGGTACTCCCGGGGATATTGGTAATTCGTTTTTCGGGCCTTCGTGCTCAGCATGCGTAGGCGAATTGCGAGCCCGAGGTGGATAACGAAGAACACGAGCAGACCGATTCGGGCCGGAACAAGCAATTCCAGGTTGCTCTTCAGAAAATGAGCGTAGTCGTTGATGAAGTGCGGCGGCAGAAAGATCTGCAAGTTACCAAGCATGTGGAAGACGACAAACAACGAAAGCAAAATCCCCGTGATCGCCACGGCGTACTTGATGCCGAGAGTGCTCGTTGGAGTGAGCGACAAGACCGGAGCCTTGGGGTCACCGGTTGTTTGCGGTCCGGTGGATTGTTGGGTTGTGGGAGAAGTGGTTGCCATTGTAGATCAGTTACAGCTCTGAAAAAGGAGGAAAAGCCAAGTGGCTGGATATAGTTTTGCGAAACGCCCGCGAGCACGCTCCGCAGAGATACTAAATGGGCGTTCATACTTTATTTATAGGCAGCCACGGGCAATGGGCCAGACTGTAACCGCGAGAGATGGGGAGTTTGTAACGCCGGGTTGACCAACGAGAAAATACGCCTTTTCCCGAATCGGGCCGGACGAGTAGAATGCCGCCCGGTCAGGATTCTGCTCTCGGTTCACGGAGGAAAGGCGATGAAAAGAAAACTGGGAATGGGCATGTCGTTGTTCGTTGGTTTTTGTCTGCTCACGGCTGGTGTTGTTGATGCTGGCGGAACGAAAGCTCCAGGAGGCCCGCCAGTCCCGCCACAACCAATAGAAATAGCACCGCCACTAGCGTCCCAAGATCGCGAACGGGGAGGAATCCCGCCAGTTCTCAAGGGATTGACCGGACAGAAGGATTTGGCCTCACGCCGCGAAGAAGAGAAAAAACGGGCCAATGATCTCCAGAGCCGGTATCTCGCAATCCAAAAGAAACTCGCCGATCACTTGACCCACGACGACCTGACCAAACGAATTCTCGAAGGCGAAAAACAGCTCTCCGAAATCAACGCCAAGCAAGCCCTCAAAAAGTTGGAACTTGGACTCGAAGAGCTGCTGAAAAAATATCCGGGAACCGAAGCGGCGAAGAAGGCCGAGAAGGTGAGAGAGTTTCTCCGAGCGAAAGAAACGTTGCCGGTTACGAGCAACCAAGGTACTCCGAACCGACCTCTCAAACGCATGCCGCCGGGCCTCCCGCCAGGCCATCCCTTCTTCAACAAAGACATCGGGGCCCCACCTTTACCACCGGATCGTTCCAACGAATCCAAGGCCAACGGAGCACCGCCTTCGACATCAACTCCTCCCCAACCAGATGTCGATCCAAATCCCGCTCCGAATGGAACCCTTCCGCCAACTTCGAAACGAACGAGATCGAACGCCCACAGATTTGATCAATCGCCAACACCTTATTGATCCAGGGAGCCGCCACCGAAACGAATGATGCAAACATTTTTGGAACAGGAAGGATTCAATAATCATGAAACGGATTTCGTCTCGCATTACCCTTGCGTTATTCGTCGGTGGTATGTTGGTGCTATCGCCCGCGAAAGGGGATCAAGAACCACTGACGCCGACCCCACCGACCCCACCGACGAACAGTCCCCGGGTGCCTCAGCCACAAGGCCCGCCATTGCCCAGGACGCAGTATGACCCTCCCCCACCTCCGCCCATCATCAACCCGCGTCATCACGTTGGAAGACCGAGCGACCCAGTTTGGACAAATCCGAGACCCAACACCCCAACAACCCTCCGACCCCAGTACATTCAAC
>CAYYUU010001398.1:0-1782 GCA_964474955.1 uncultured Alcaligenaceae bacterium
TTTTCCGGCGTAGGTGCCTCGACTGGAACTCCGTGTTGCCATAGTTGTTGGATGGCTCGGCTGACTTCGTTGGTGGCAACTGTAGGAGTCGAAAAGTTCGAGGTCTTCTTCGGTGCGAATAATTTTGGTTTCGCCATTTGCGTTGGGGTCGCGAAGGCGGGTTCCACTGCGTTCTTTTGTTGAGTGATTGTTTCGGAGTGGCTCGCTGGCGTTTCGCGGCGTGGGCCTCTCGTGCTCACGTGTTGAGTTCCTCGGGTCGGCGATTTCGTGGCGGCTTGTTGGTACGACTGGGCATCCATGAGGGTGAGGCGAACGGTCATATTTTCGTTGCCCCGAACGACCCGGAGTCGTACCTCTTCTCCGGCCCTCCGGCCCCACATCATCCGCTCGACGTCGAACCTGTTCCGGACCTTGTACCCGTTGACGGCACAGATGATGTCGCCTTGTTGGAGACCGGCTTGGCCTGCGGGAGTTGGCCCCTGGACGAATCGAACCACGGCGCGTTGACGATCACCTGTCTCGGCAAGCACTTTCTCTTTACAGTGAAGACCGTGGCCGACCTGCGAGATTTCCAGAGCGCTAAGTTTCTTGGCGAGCAAGCTGCAGACCGTGTTGGCGTTGATGGCGAAGGCGATTCCCTGGGCCCCTTGGCGAAGTGCCACGTTGATTCCAATCAACTCGCCGTTAATGTTCAAGAGCGGGCCGCCCGAATTCCCCGGATTGATAGGGGCACTCGTGAGGATAAGCCCTTTGAGGACCTCGCCAGATGGCATCTCGATGCTTTGGTCCAAGTTGGCGACGAGCCCGGCAGTGACGGTGAACTCGTATCCGTAGGGGTGGCCGATCGCAATGACCGATTCGCCCTTCTTCAAGTCGCTTGCCGTGGCGAACCGCAGGGCTTTGAGCCGCTTGGATGTTCTGACCCGTAACACGGCCAGATCGTTCTCGGGCAAACGGAGGGCAACGTATCCCGTCAGCTTCGTTTTATCGGCCAAATGCACGTCGACTTCGCTTCGCCCTCCGACGACATGGTAGTTGGTGATGATGTAGCCGCGCTCGTCGATGATGACGCCGGTCCCGATCGAGGGACGGCCTCCTCTTCGTCGGGAAGGGACCTTGATGGCGACGATGCTCGGCTCAGTCTTCTGGACGGCTTTGGTGACGGGAGTTTCACGCGAGAAGTGGGCTCTTGCCTCTGTTCCGGCCCCGCTGAAAACCCAAAGCGCCACGAAGAGTACGGGCGTAACTGCACACATCCGATTCATTGGAGATACGTCCTTTCGACAACCTGGCAATCTCACATTGGGGAGCGAGACCCATGGCTTTCCGTCCTCGCCTCGCGACGAGTTTGGCATTTATCGTGGAGTAACAGTTGAGTGAGGGAAGGCGATATGGGGAGATGCCGTTTCCCAACTGACGTCATCAAAACATTAGCATAGAAAATCGAAATAGGCCGAACCGAGGGGAAAAATTTCACAGAACGCGAATTGTCCAGGTGCGGCCTTGGGTGATCGGTGAGCGCGAATAGAGGCAGCGGGTTACGCTCGTGGAAGTTCCTTCAAGGCGGCAGCAAACTCCGCCGCAGATTGGAACCGCTCTTTGGGGTCGCGTGCGATGGCCTTGACGAGAAATCGAACGGTGGCTTCGTCGAGGTCCGGGTTGAGGTCCACCGGGTCCTTGCCGGGCATGTTCATGTGGCTCATCAAGGTTTGCATGGAGTCGGCCTTTTCCCAGGGCAATCCTCCGGTGAACATCTCGTAGGCCGTCACGCCGAGGGCGAAC
>CAYYUU010001399.1:0-1777 GCA_964474955.1 uncultured Alcaligenaceae bacterium
ACGTACACAATCAATCCATAAAATCAAAACTATGCAAAAATGCAAAACACTAGTCCGAGCCGTCATGAACGCTGGCCATCCACCCATCGGCACTTGAGGCCACCGAACGAGCTGAGTGGGGAAGAGAGAATCCGGTCGATGCGTGGAACCACGCGCTGGATGCTTTGCGATATCTGATTACGGGAATTGATCGGGAGGAAGTTGCTCAATGACGAGCGGGGAAACTCAAACAAACCAAGACCGCCGAAGAGGTCTTGGCCGAAGAAGCTGCAAAGAACCCGTACAGCATTTGGAAGGATGAGGCGGCGTGGAAGAATTTGTGACCCCATCCAATTAACATCAGGGCGAACTGCTCCCTCCCTCGGAACTTCCTGTAACTTTGGGCCTCGTATCCGTACCCGCTGCATGTGATTTTCTCGTTATCGCATCCAAAGCCAACGCGAGCAAAGCGGCAATAATTGCGGCCCAGACTGCACGTGAAAAGTCTTTATCCACTTCGAATCTTTTCTCAACGGATTCACGGACACTCTTGGGTTCCATTGCCTTCTTGATCTTAGCCTTGGTGGGATCATCGTGCTGATTCTCGTATCCACCGTCAATCCAATTTAAGAAACTTTTCGATTCCTGCCACCATATCATCATTGGAGCCAAAGAGGCAGCTATTAAAATCGCTAAGACTACATGGTTGAAATTACGAACGAGGTCCCAGTTGAAACGCTCGGAAAGCAAAATCAAGACTGTGGCTCCAATGAGGACGACCAAATACACAAACGAAACCATCCACGGGATGTGCCAACCCCCCAATTATCTTTCCAATAGAGTTCGTAAATCTCTTGTGCCGTCATCTGTTGACTCCAGTTTCCTCTTTGAATTGAAAAGTTGTAATTTCAGGTTCTCCGGAGCATCCCTTGCCGGTCGCGAACGGTCTCGAGCGACGCGAATCAGATTCTCAAATCGAGGGGCGTATCCGTGAACGGCTTCTGACCTGATCTTCCGCAAGAAAGTTGCGGCAAACAAGGAATACCTCCGCGCCGAGTGCGGTCTGGGAAAGGAACTCCCAGACCGCACTGTCCTGTCGAGATCAAGGAAGGGTTCTGGTCATCTGTTGACAACACCCGTTGATCTCGGCGAATTTATCGCGAGTGCCAGACCATCGAGAGAGAGTCTGGCACTCGGTTCGGTCCGGTTAGTCGAGGTCGAACAAGTTTTCCGAACCGTTCTTGTCTCTGATCCAATCTCGAGTGAAGAAGCCGTTGAGCTGACCGAAGAACAAGTCCTGACCGTCGGAGCCGTCATCGCCGTCATCGTCGTCATCGTCGTCGTCGCCAGTGCCGCCCGTAAGGGTGTCCCTGGCATCGTCATCTTGCACCTTGACGTTCGGTTCCAGCAAACCACCCGTGGCAGTCAGGGTTGCGACTCGGTTGTCGTAGGTGTCGCCGTTCGTCCAAATAGCGCGAACTGCCTCCAATTCTTCGGAGTCGAGCAGAACCAGAGCACCGATCACGATGTCGTCATCCTGGCCACCTTTGAGGTTGTCCTTCCCGGCACCGCCAACCAGAATGTCTGCCCCTTGGTTCCCGCTCAACTTATCGTCCCCTTCGCCACCCAAGAGGATGTCATTGCCACGGCCACCGTTCAGGTCGTCTTTCCCGTCACCTCCGTCTAACAGGTCGTCCCCGTCACGGCCTTTGAGTTTGTCACGTCCATCACCACCGAGGAGGGTGTCGGCTCCGGCCCCACCGGTAAGGTGGTCATCACCGTCATCCCCTTCGATGCG
>CAYYUU010001400.1:0-1775 GCA_964474955.1 uncultured Alcaligenaceae bacterium
CGTCCGTAGAAATACGTAAACCATCGGAAATAACGATTTTCCAAGAAACTACTGCATAAGGTCCAAAAGGCCATTCTATTGAACCGTCGATGGCTTCCCAAGAGAGAAGGTTGTTGCCTCGGTTACTGGAGACGAGAAGGCAAAGTGGCGTCGCGTCGCAAAGGGCGCTTTCGAAAAGCGTTTGGCCAAAATCCGACAGCCGAGAGCGGAATTCCTCCAGACTCGAACGACCACAACGGAAACTCAAACGCCGTGGACTGTCGCCCCTTTTCGTGGCCCTTTGGGCCATGACTTTGCGGATCAGGTTGTACCCCAAAGCAAACATCCACAACTCGCGTCGCATCGTCGGAGGAGTCTGGCAACGAGACACTTCCATTCCCAGAGTCGTTCAATCATCACGATCTCCGCGGCTCCATCGTAATGACTTCCCCATACGGCGGTTGGAACTCCGGCACCGGTCGCATCAACACCCACAGTAATGTATATGGAGGTTGTTTCTCAGGGATCGGAGCCCACATCACGTCTTCGTCCGTTAGCAAGATGACCGATTCGACTTCCGGATCGTCGGCGAGTTTCTCCATCGCGGGCGACATGTCGGTGCCGCCGAGACCCGTGATGGCGTATCGCGAGAGTTTTTCGGTCGTGACGAACTCGTCCTTCGTGACTTCGCTGTCGCATTGGAGGACGCGGACTTGTTCTATCCCGACGGCGTCGCAAAACGAGGAGATTGCTCCGAGGGCGCGCCCGAGATCCTCTTCCATCGAGCCGCTACAGTCGAGGATGATGTTGAGCGTCGTGCCTTCGCGTTTGCGACCAGGAAGGACGACGTCCTTTCGGTTGGCTCCGCGTCGCGAAGGCCGGGAGAACGTGCGGACCTGTGGAGCCGTCGCGTCGAACCAACGCTGGAGTGCTCGTTCCCACGGCGGACGATACGTCCCGCGGGCGTCCGCTATGATTCCAAAATTCCCGGCTTGTTGGCCGGGTTTGTCTTTCTCTCCGCTACGTTGCCAAGAGTCGATGAGTTGGCCGAGCATTGCTCCTTTTTCGGCGGCCTGCTGGACTTGTTTTTCGGCTTCCTTTTGGGCGTTTGCGTCGGAGTCCGGGAACATATTTTGTTCTAAGTCTCCAGACAAAACGTCGTGTCGCATGTCACTCGAGGAGCCCTCGCCCTGAAAGCCCCAGGCACTGGGTTGTTGTTGGTCCTCCCATTCGTCGCGTAACGTTCGGACCATCTCTTCGAGCGAAAGGAACCGGGCGTCGGGCCACGTCAATCCGCCCGCCGGGGGTTCGGTCCCGAGTTCGTGCGCGAGGATGTCGTTGATGATGTAGTCGTGGGCCGTGTTGACCAGGCGCATGTCTGTTCCCTCGCCACGTTCATGTGTCCGCAAGGCGAGGTGCAACAGCTCATGGGCCAGCACGAACGTGAGGTCCGGGAGCGAGAGCTGATCCAGAAAATCCGGATGGATCAACAAGTGGCCAGAGGGAAAGATGCCCGCGCTGCCGACTCGTTCGTCGATCGTCACGCGGACGAACCCGGCCAGTTCTGAGAGGTGCGGGAGCGAAACGGTTACCATGCGCAATGCACGGCGGATAGATTCACGTTGCTTCTCGTGATTTCGAGTCTTCGTCATATTCCCGTCACCTCCTCCAAATATTCCCGCATGGCGTCTTTCATTCCGAGTTCTCCCCAGTCGCGGACGAGACCGAGGAGAAAGGCTTCTCTCTCGTCGTCGGCCAACGAGCGCTAGAAGTCGTTGAGAGCATGGGGTTCGATT
>CAYYUU010001401.1:0-1774 GCA_964474955.1 uncultured Alcaligenaceae bacterium
AACCGGCGGCACCAACCAATCCAGACCTCTCCGGCGTTCTAGAGTACGTCGAACTGTTGAACGACGATGAGCAGGCTCTGCTCCACTTCAAGCATACGCGCGGTTTACGCTGTCGGGAAATTGCTGAGATTACCGGACGCCCGTTGGGGACGATCACGGCCGCTTTGTCCCGAATCTATTCCAAGCTCCGAACCGCAATGAATAGCGATACGGCATCATGACACCCAAAGATCGCGAGTCCACGTGGCTCTTGTATTTGCTGGGCGAACTGCCCGATGACGACGCCACGGCTTTGGAATCCACATTGGCCGAAGACCCTGCAGCCCGCGCCGAGTTGGAAATGACATCGTGGTTGCTGATTCAACTCGATGCGGCCCTCGTCGCTCCTGAAGCCGCCGAGCATCTGGCGGATCGAATTTTGGAACGAGTCACGCCAACCATTCCGCACCCACGTTCCCGAATATTCCCTGGGCGAATGATTCAGATTGGATGGGCCCTCGCGGCTTGCTTGTTGGCGGCGTTGGGGTTGTGGTGGGTCTGGCCGAACCTTCAGCAGCAGGATAACTCCGTCCACTCGCCCCCCCAGAGAAACACCAACCGCGACCACCAATCCGGTTGACGCGTTGGCAGATCCAGCCGACGGCGGGAGCCAAATTCGAAGTCCTCGACCCGACGCGGGTCCGTCTGGAGGCCGGAGAAATTCTGATCGAATCAACGCCCAAGGGGACTCCGCCGCTTCACATCGTCACCCCCAAGGCGAAGTATTAGCCAAACCAAGTCGTTTCTTGATCGGGGTCCATGACCCCAATTCTGAGGAGGAATCCATGTTCAAACCGTTCACTCGCATCTTTGTCCTGAGCGGGGTGGTCACGTTGACGACCGCGTTCGGGACGGTTCAAGGCACCGACGGAAACTTGTTGACCGCCGAAAAACGCAAAGCGCCGATCAAAATAGTTATGAAGGCGAATGGGGACTTTGGCTGGGACTTGTACGCCCAACTTGCCAAGGAAAACAGAGAAAAGAACTTGTTCTTTTCGCCGTATTCCATCCTGAGCGCTCTGACGATGACCGCGGAAGGGGCTCGCGGGCAGACAGCCCGGGAGATGGGACGTGTCTTACGATTCCCTGCCGAGACCCGTCGAGTCGGGAACAAGGCTCAACGAATTCCCTGGGAGACGGCGAAAATCCACGCCGGCATGGGCCTGCTCAACAAACAATTGAATGCTCCCAAAAGTCCTCACGAGTTGAGGTTGGCCAACGCCCTTTAGGTCGACAAGACGTTCCCACTGCGACGCTCGTTCGCCACTGCTTTGGATGGACCGTACGAGGCGGGTTTGCACCTCACGAACTTTGGAGGAAATCCGAACGCAGAACGCAAACGAATTAATAGCTGGGTCGAAGACAAGACGAACAAACGAATCAAGGATTTGCTCCCACCGGGCACCGTGAAAAGCTCGACTGGGTTGGTGTTGACGAACGCCATTTACTTCAAAGGTAGTTGGGCCCAGCCTTTCAACAAGGAGTTGACCCGAACCCGCTTATTTCGGTTGGCGGACAGCGAACGTGTCCCCGTCTAGATGATGCACTACGATCCTCTGAAGGTTCTGTCGAAGCCAGGGGAGAAAAAGAAATGGCCATTTGGCTACACGACCATCCACGGTGGCCAGATGCTCGAGCTGCCCTATGCCGGGGACAAACTTTCGATGTTCGTCCTTGTGCCGACCAAACCTGACGGACTGGCCGCCCTCGAGAAAAAGCAGAACCAAGAAACTGT
>CAYYUU010001402.1:0-1774 GCA_964474955.1 uncultured Alcaligenaceae bacterium
ACAATTCCACACCTCGCAAATACTTGGAGTTCTTTTGTGGATGGATCTGGGCCCACGACTCGGCCAACTCATCGAAGACGGCGACCGACGACGCGACGCCATCCACATCGCGGTGGCTCCCGTCACGGCAGCGCAACGTTTGACACCTGGCGAACACGTCGGACTGATCGAAGATGGAAACCTGGAACTGGTCGGCCCTTGCGACGACACTATTGGAATCGTCGACCCGTTCTTGGCCACCGACGTCGAGCCCGGCCAGCGTTTCTGGATGTTCCTCTATCCGGGAACGATCACCGCGCTTCGGCACATTTGGACGCACCCCGTTTTTGCGAAAGCCGCCGCGACCGTCAAGGAGAAGATGAAATGAGCGACCGCGAGCGCCTTCTCAAGGCGTTGGAAGAAAACGAAGACGATACAACGACGCGACTGATCTTTGCCGACTGGCTCGACGAAAATGGCGAGCACGAAGAGGCCGATCGACACCGCAAATGGCCCAAGGCGAAAGAATGGCTCGTGAAGTTCTGCGAGGAGAACAACCCGCACGAAGACGTTGAGGAGGAGTGGATCATCTCCTATTGGGATGTTGTCAAACTTGGACGGGAGGCAGCGAACGAGTCGAACTATTGGGTTTTCTCGACTCGCAATAATATTGACATGCGGGATGCCCTCCACACCAACTCTCAGGAGTTTTGGGAGAACTGGTCGATTGTGACGGGCATTCCGTTGCCGCCGAAAGGGGAATTTAAGACGGGGTTCAGGTGTGGATGTTGATGCTTCAGCCCAACGACCATTCTGCCCAGAAGGCGAGAAGCATCCGCGACTCAAACACGCGAAGGAAAAAGGAACCACGGGTGTGGCGGATGCCATTCATCCGTGACAACCGTGGTCCATCTCTCGTCCCATGTCTCCCTCGCCTAATCGTTCGCGCGAACGTACAACACGCCAGCAATACACGCCCCTCTCTGCTGCAAGCCGCGAAGCTGCTTCGAAAGGTCCGCGTCGTTCTGGTCAGCTTGTCCGAGAATCGGGAACACGGCGTCGGACAAGGAAGCAAGTGCGCCTTGATGGCCCTGGGTCGAGAGTTCGGGCGCGTAGATAAAGCTCAAGTCAAATTGGGATCGGAGCCAACTCATGATCCAAGGTAGGACGTCGCCGGACCATTGCAATTCTTCGTCCGTCTCAAGTACTCCGGTCGGGAGGGCAAACAAGTTCTCCACCGACGTGGCCTGGAAAGCCTGTTGGAGAGCCAACCTCCCGGCCAACACGTCAGCAAGCCCCGGTGCGTTCGGCAACCCGAGATGGGCCGCCAATTCCGGTTGCTTCAGATGAAGATCGATCACCGCGACTTTCTTATCATGCCTTGCACACGCCGCGAACGCCAGGTTCAACACAGTCGCTGCCGCACCCGAGCCGGTCCACGTTGGGAACAGGAGTGTTCGCGCCGCTTCGTAGTTCTCGACGAATCGATCCACGATCTCGAAGTAGGGCTGCGCGGCCTGGCTCTCGGGTTCGTGGTAAACGACCAAGGACGAAGACATCTCCCGTCCGCAAGCGTTGTCCCAGGGTTCGAAAACAATCGACTCCGCATCTTGTTGCTCGACTTGGCTCGGCACTTCCTGACTCTGCGATCTCGGCGGAACCGGAATAGCCATCACATCGGCAGAACCTTCGATCTGTCGATTCGCGCCCACCTCGATAAACGGAAAGGCCTCTTCGACTTCTTCCTCGACCAATAGAGATACCTGTGGGCTGGGTTGGGGAAACTTCAAAAGAC
>CAYYUU010001403.1:0-1773 GCA_964474955.1 uncultured Alcaligenaceae bacterium
GCCATGTTCGTCGCGATTGTCACGGTGAAAGGACGACCTGCCTGGGCCACGATCTCCGCTTCTTTGTCTGCGATGTCCGGGCGGGCGTTGAGGACTTGGTGCGGGATGCCTTCATCCTTCAGCTTTTTACTGATCCGCTCGGACATATCGACACTTCGCGTTCCCACGAGAACCGGGCGTCCTGTGGCCTGGATTTCTTTGATCTCCTCGACAATCGCAAGGATTTTGGACTGCACCGTCGGAAAGACTCGATCTGGGCGGTGTTCCCGAATGATGGGTCGGTTCGTCGGAACGCAGACCGTCCAGAGTTTGTAGACTCGGAGCAGTTCCCACCAGTTTTGCGCCGCCGTACCGGTCATTCCGCAAAGTCGGTCGTACAGTCGGAAATACCGCTGCAAAGTAATTTGGGCCGCGTGGTCGGAGGCCATCGTGATCTGGACTCGTTCTTTCGCTTCGACGGCTTGATGGAGTCCGTCTCGCCAGTGTCGATCTGGTTGCGGTCGCCCGGTGCTTTCGTCGATGATCACGATTTTGCCATCGGCGACCATGTAATGCTGGTCCCGACGGAAACGGAATCGGGCATGGAGAGCCCGCTCGACGTGCTCGTGGAGTTTATCCATCGCGTGCGAGTGCTCGCCGACCGGCGGATTCGAATATCGGACGAGTTGTCGGCCCTCTTCGGTCAGCTCGATCTTGTGTTTCTTCTGGTCGAGCATGAAGTGCTGGTTGGGGACCATCTGCTTGGATACGTCGTCGGCCCAAATGTAGGGGACTTGTTCTTCGGGCATGGCGTCGCGGCTCGGCCCGCCGATGATTAGGGGCGTCTTCGCGTCATCAATGAAAATGTTGTCCGCCTCGTCGACGAGGGCGAAGTGGTGGCCTCGCTGGACTTTCGGGTCCATGGGTTTGTTGAAGGCAGCGCCGTTTTGTGTCCAGGGCGCCCAGAACGGGAGTGCTTCGCCTCTCTCGTCCGCTACTTTGAGGCGGTCTCGGAGAAAATCGAAGCCGAACTCCGAGGCCGTACCGTAAGTGATGTCGGCGGCGTAGGCAGCCTTGCGTGCATCGTCTTCCATCTTTTGTTGCAACACGCCAACGCTAAGACCCAGGGCGTTATAGATCAGCGACATGTTCTCGCCGTCACGCTTGGCCAGATAATCGTTCGTCGTGGTGTCGTGAACGCCTCTTCCCGTGAGCGCGTTCAAAGCCACGGGCGCGGTCGCAACGAGCGTCTTCCCTTCCCCCGTCGAGACCTCCGCGACGGCGGTGTGATGGAGGACCACGCCAGCAGCCAACTGGACATCGTACGGGCGCATCTTCATGTTCCGAAACGCCGCCACGCAGACGAGACCATAGACCTCGGGCAAGAGCGATTTGAGCGGTTCACCACCCCGCGCTCGCCCTTTCATCCGCTTGCCGAGCGACAAGATTTCTTCGTCCGTTAAGTTGCTATATTCTTTTTCGAAATGCCGAATTTTCGGAATTTGCAACGCTGCGTACGCGAGGCGTCGTTGGGAAGGCGCTCCAAAAAGACGCTTCAGATGCAACAGCCCTTTGGCCCCAAAGCGATCTTCGGATTTCCGGACCGCGGTCGGAAGCACTTCTCGAATTGGACCACGAACGGTCGTTGGCAGGGTTGCTTGAGCGCTCACTGTCGTTTCTCCGTGTTCATTGGTCGCTTCAACATCTCCACCACACCATGATGAACGTCTGTGTGGTTCTCGTAAAAAGGTAGGCCGCGTTTTTCTGGGTGTCTCGGAAATTTGGAAGGATTGT
>CAYYUU010001404.1:0-1771 GCA_964474955.1 uncultured Alcaligenaceae bacterium
TAGTTCCTGGTAACGGGAGTGGAGGTTCGAGTCCTCTCTTCGGCACTGTTCTAAAATCCTTCCTGATAACGACTTGTAACTCTCCTTCTTGTTCGCTTGCCCGCCCCGAAGCCCGGTATAATAGAACGCCGGTGCCTCATAAGTGCCTCATATCGCATCGATGTGTCATCGTGTGGCACTCGGGAGATTTCGAAGAATCTCTCGGGTCACCAGACCAAGTGTCCCACACGCATGGAGATGCTCGATGGCCAATCTTGCCCAAAAAAATGGGATCTACCTCGTCCGCTTTCGTTTCCAAAATAAAGAGTTCAAACGATCACTGAAAATCCGCGAGAGGACCGAAGCGGAGGCCGCCCGAAGACTCGTCGAGGTGACGATCCATCGCTTGACGACCGGACAACTCTCGATCCCTCCGGGAGTCGATCCTGGCGACTTTATTGTCAGCGGGGGACACGCAAAGCAAAAGCGAAGCTCTGGGTGCAAAACAGAGTTGCCCACGATGGCCCAACTCATCGAAGCGTATCTGGCCAGACAACGCCCGTTGGTCTCACCGAACTACCATGCCTGCCAGGCCATCCATCTGCGACACCTGCAGCGCTTCCTCGACCACAAGGTCACTCTTACTTGCGACCAACTGACGACCCTCGATTTGGAACAGTTCCTCCACCACCGCCTCCAGTCCCGCCACCCCATCACGGTCAACAAGGAGCGCGTCACCATCCGCTCGTTGTTTGCTTGGGCCACGAATCGAGGCTCCTTCCAGACTTCTCCTGCCGAACAACTCCCGGCCATGAAAGGCGGCAAGGACCGCCCGGCCTTCCGGACGAGTCAGGAGATCGAACGAATTCTCGCCCGAGACGGCATGACCGAAGAGGAAAAACTCCAGTTGTGGGAATGTTTGTATTTAGCCCCAAAAGAGATTGCCGAGTTGCTCGAGACGGTGCGCTTTCGGGCTCACCAGGACGCCTCCTTTTTTCTGCACGCTATTGCTGCGTATACAGGAATGCGTCGGGGCGAGATCCTTCGATTGCGATGGCTCGACGTGAACTTGGAGGAAGAGCATGTGTTTGCCCGAAGCCGCAAACAATCCCGCAGCCAGAGCGAGACGGTTCGTCGCATCGACATGCATCCGGAACTGAAGAGCCTTCTGGCCCACAGGCGAGAGAAACAGAAGAAAGGCCAATATGTCCTTTGCGATGCAGACACCCTGCACCCCCTCGCAGTGGACAAGGCCAACCGGTTGTTCTGGCAACCGATGCGAGGCACTTTGTGGTGTCTCGTGAGCAAGAAGAACTGGTTCAAGGTCGGGTTTCATACTTACCGACATAGCTTTGCCTCGAACCTGGCGGCCCGAGGCGTGGACCAGCGAATCATCGACGAATTCATGGGCCACCAGACCGAGGAAATGCGAAAACGGTATCGCCATCTGTTTCCCAAAGATCGTCGGTCGGCCATCGTGAGCTTTTCGTTCCATCCGAACGGCTGACCCGCGGATGACTGTTCCCAAGAATTTCCGATTTCCGGGACTTGCTACCTTGACACACAATGTCAAGGGGCTACAATGCGGAATGGTTTAAATGGTCAAGATTGCCACCGCGAAATCCTCCTGGTTCTCTCGCATCGGTCGAGAAGGCGTTCCCGGTTCTCTCCAATGGGAATTGCCATGGTCACAAGGCTCGGAATTGAGTTACGTGTTAATCAATTCCAACTCACGAGACGAGTTTGGCGGCATCCAGTTCAGAAGACTCACGTGATTGTCACGCAAGGCAAT
>CAYYUU010001405.1:0-1765 GCA_964474955.1 uncultured Alcaligenaceae bacterium
GCGGTACGAAATCTCCAAGATCGGCAAGTCGGGCGTCGGAAAGGTCGGGCTCTACGTCACCGAGGACGACGGGTATACGTGGAAACAAATGGCCGAAGATCCGTCGGTCATTGGAATGGAGATGACACAACAGGTCCACACGCGACTGTTGCGGCTTCCGAGTGAAGGCGTCTACGGTTTCATTCTGCGTATCTGGAGTGGCGCCGGAAAAGGAAAGGCCGCACCCCGAACAAACGAAGTGCCTGAGATGCGAGTCGAACTCGACTACACCAAACCGTTCGTCGAGTTGTATGATCCGATCCCCGACCAGGAGCGAAAGAACACGCTCTTGATCCGGTGGCGAGCGAGAGACAAGAATCTCGTTTCGTTACCGATCGCGCTCGAGTACGCCGAGCACGCGGTCGGGCCGTGGGCCACGATCCACAACAACTTACCCAACTCGGGCAAACATGCGTGGACGCTCCCGCCGAATTTTCCAGCGAAAGTGTATATCCGCGTGAAAGCTCGCGACAAGGCCGGCAACGTCGGACTCGCCGTCACCGATCAACCTCAGACGACCGACTTGATTTCGCCACAGTATCGGTTGCTGGATATCGCGCCGACGGCGCAGAAGCATTAACGTTGAGCAACGATGTTGTACCGGATTTCTGGAAGAATTAGGATGGAGCGAAACGGGTGGCCAACCACCAAGTAAGCAAAGCCGATGCAAAGGCCGCTAAAAGCGGAGGGACAAGGGACCAAAATCGTTCAGCCGATTTGTTTCGGGCACCTTGGAGGATCGAGACTTTTTCTTCCAACAAGGCGACCTTTGTTTCGTACTCACGCCGGAGGTCGTGGAGTTTGCGATTGGTCTCTTCATTTGCGACGCGCAAAGAATCCAGCGCTTTATTCGTAACTTCTTAGAGTGTGCTCTGCGAAGCAACGGATTGCTCCAGTTCGCGGATGCGATCGCCGTGCGGCATGTTTGGCACTTCAATCCTCCGTTGCCGCAAACTTCGCAACACGCCGCTTGTTCGCGGCCTGGAGTAAATCTCCCCAAATTCTGTACAACCCGAAACGCATCAGATTTGGGGAACGCAACTCGTCCGGGCCGAATTGACGCGACATTTCACCGGTGAAGTCGCGAAGGGTGAGGGAGTAAATTAACCTTCCCTCCCTATCCTCTCGGCAACTCCATTCTGCTGTTGCTTCGGTCGCAGAGTCACCAAGGATCTCTTCCAGTTCGTCTGTGGCCTGTTGGAGGAGTTGGTAGTCCTCGGGGCGTTGACGCACGTCCTCGCTGTACGTTGTGTTCATCTCTTTCCTTTCGCGGTCTTTCGCCAAGACGGATCACCAACCGACATCTCTCGTAAATTCTACACGATCACGAGAAACAGTGAGAACCCGCTGCGGGGCTCGACACCAGAGCCACCTTACTTCCGCTGCGAAACCGTATTGAAAAGCCCCTTCAAGAGTTCCTTCCCACCTGCGTACACCTGGCCGAAAATCTTTTGGAACTTCTTGTCGTCGGCTTCTTGATGGAGGACTCGGAGCATCGCGACGGCGCGGCCTTGTTGGAGGACGTTCGTAATTGCCGGAAGCAGAAATTCGTCGACGCCGTAGACGTGCCCTTCGTCGAGACGCGCCGGGATGACGCCGGAAACGCGGTTTCCGAGTTGTTCCTGAATGCTTTGGACGGCGAACGCGATGCTCTGTTCTTTGGTCTTGGTCGGTTGTTGCCAGTTGTAGGGAGGTTCCCATTCCATGGCTGGTTTGAGTTGATCGA
>CAYYUU010001406.1:0-1080 GCA_964474955.1 uncultured Alcaligenaceae bacterium
CTTCTCGAGTATGAAGAAACGCTGTTTCGAGCGCTTTTCGTAAATCCGCTTCGGTCGTCAAATATCCAATGGCGTCATGGACGAAGACGCAGTCAAACTCTCGGGCAAGTCGCGTCGTTCGCATGTCGCCAAGGAGATGTTCGCATTCGGGATTGAGCGACTGACTGACTTCGAGCATTCCGGCTGAGGAATCCACCAACGTCATTGAAAACCGCGACTTGAGATGCGACGCGTTGTTCCCTCCACCACTCCCAAGTTCGAGGAGAGTCTGCGGTGGATTCTTGCAAGCCGCGATGAGAGCTTTCGCAAAGAACGCCGCTTCTTCGGCGTATTCTGCGGGGTCCGAAAGGAGTGGCCACCAAGACGCGAACTCCTGGTAGAGTTTCGGTGGCGTTTCGATGGCAAAACCATTTTGAGAGATCGGGAGGAAGGGCTCCATGGCCATACTACTTCCCCACAACACACCGAATTGTGACGTCGCTATTGGGAAGCCCGCAGATACTTTCCAAGACTTCTGGCGTCCGAAGATGACCTTGGGGGTCGTAGATGAACACCACCAATTCCTGGCAAAGACCTTCTTCCTCGTAGTAGGCGGCGTCGCAATGAATTTGGTGAACCAGGTCGTTTTGGAGCCCGCCGCGTGAGACGAACTTGGACGTCAGAGCGATGCCGTTCGCCGGCAGCAAGTAATCCGTCCGGGGCATGGGGGAGTATTCGGGATTGCGGGAATGTTCTCGCGATTCGTCACAAAACAGCGGCAAAACGGCCCGAATCAAGTCCTCCAAATCTCGCTGCTCGGCAACCCGGACGGGGCGTTGCCCAATTCCGTGAAAGCGAAGCTGGCGCAACGTCTTCGGCAACCGACGAAGCATCGATTCGAGCGCAAGAGCGGCTTCGGCGTCCTCTGGCCCCCCACCCGGAAAAGGATGGGTCGGTGTGAGTTGTTCAGGCATGGAAAGACCTCTGCGCTCAATGGGAATCGGCTGTTGTGCTGCCAAGTTCGGTCGGATGTCGCTGGAATCAAGGCACCGGACCATAACGTTCTTGGTGCTTGGAGAGACCAAAGAGATCGGAGCACCT
>CAYYUU010001406.1:1090-1765 GCA_964474955.1 uncultured Alcaligenaceae bacterium
CGACTTACTAGTTTGGGAGGTGGGCTCTTCGACCATATTCCGCAAACCGCTCGAACGAATCGTTACGCCCGACCAATTCGATCCGTTGGCCAAACGATGGAGCTGGAGCCAACGCAGATTCCAACCCGCGGTTCTGGATGGGGACGGGTGTGCCCTTTCAAATTTGGCCAGGACAACACATCCTGACCGGCCTACGAGGTTAGCTGACGGGCTCGGGCTTGAAAGTACCCGGGTGGTGGCCTCCGAATAACTCGAATGGCCAACCCAACCTACGCCCCTGATCAGACCCCAACTGAAAAGACAGCCGAGACCGATCCGTGGTTCCCCCGTTCTCGCATTGGGAATGCAAGATTCGGCTACACATCAATCTATCCTTACAAGGTACACCCCGGTTCGGTCCTGGACAAGTCTTGGGAGAGGATTTGGTCGAATTCTCGACGGGTGCTCGGAGCCGATCAGAGTCACAGTTCGGAACGTTACTTTTCGCCCGGCGGACAGAGCAAGCAGTGTCGCATTTGGGGAGTGTCGTCTTTAGTGGAGCGAAAGGACGCTTATCTTGGTTTTGGGGCCTTCTGGTTTCTAACAGGGAGGATCGCTGTTGTTTTCGGTCCCAACCCAAGCCCGAGCTACTCTCAGAAGTTCCCAAATCGATGGCTGTGGCGAACTCCCAAATTC
>CAYYUU010001407.1:0-1763 GCA_964474955.1 uncultured Alcaligenaceae bacterium
AGGCCATGTGGCACTCGTCGCCGGCACCGAAATAGGCCACGGCGTCTTCGGGCCACTGGTTCGCTTCGGCCAAGAGCATCCGGTTGGGGAACTTGCCGTCGACGTGTTTTCGCAGTTCCTTGAGGTAGGCGTGCGTCTCGGGAAGATTCTCGCAGTTCGTCCCCTCGCGGGCGTAGAGATACGGGACGGCGTCAAGCCGCATGCCGTCGACGCCCATTTCCATCCAGTGATCGAGGATCGGAAAGATGGCCTTGCAAACTTCGGGGTTGTCGTAATTGAGGTCGGGTTGGTGGTGATAAAAACGGTGCCAAAAGTACGCATTGGCGACCGGATCCCAGGTCCAGTTGGAGGCCTCGAAGTCCTGAAAGATGATGCGGGCTTCTTTGTACTTGTCGGGCGTGTCGCTCCACATGTAGAAGTCACGGTGGGGACTGCCAGGGGCAGCTCGCCGAGCACGCTTGAACCAGGGGTGTTGGTCGGACGTGTGGTTGATGACCAACTCGGTGATGACACGTAGGCCGCGTTTGTGGGCTTCCTTGAGGAAATTGCGGAAGTCTCGCAGGGTGCCGTAATCCGGGTTGATGCTCGTGTAGTCGGCGATGTCGTAGCCGTCGTCCTTGAGCGGCGACGGGTAGAAGGGCAAGAGCCAAATGGCCGTGACGCCGAGGTCCTGGAGATAGTCGAGTTTCTGGGCCAGTCCTCGAAAATCGCCCACGCCGTCACCAACACTGTCGTGAAACGCCCGCACGTGTAGTTCGTAGATGACGGCGTCTTTGTACCACAGCGGATCGTTCTCCAGCATTGTTTACCTCATAATGGGAAAGTCGTCTTTCGCTCCGCGAAAGGATTTTTCTTTGGGCTCGTATGACGAGTTTGGACAGATGAATAAGTGTCGGCATTGGAAAAGCAACTTTCTGCTTTGCGGACAGTCCAAACTCTCGAGAAGCCGTTTGGGCATTGTATCAGTATTTGCAAGGCAGTACGACGAAGTCACCTTCGCAGTCCGAGGCTTCCGGTCGGAACTGCGCATTGGTTCGCTCATTCGTGAGAGCCGTGCTCCCCAAACGGCCACGAACAACCCAGGGAAAGTCGCCATCTCAACGCATGTGATCCCGTGATTGTGTTGGCGGTTACGTCTTCGTGTGATTGAGAGAACTTACTGATATGCAAAGCGAATGCCCACTGCGTTTTAGTAGTTATAGAGACGTCGGGAAGGTGGGGCAAACGGACGGTCTTGGTGTGAGGGGCTGTGGGTGTGGAAAAACGGTGGAAGGTGGAAGAATTTTTCCGAACCGACCCCAATTCACCGATACGTTGGTGTGTATAATGGGTTCAACATTCTGGAAACGGCGCATCCATCCCAAGGTCGGTTTTGGCTCCTCTCAACTTTGGCGGGAACAACGGTGGAGTTGGATCTTGATTTTGAACTCGGGGCCCAACCCGACGACGTGACGAGCGGTCCGACTTCGTTGGCTGCGGTCTACTCGTACCACAACGACCACCTACCGCTCGACCAAGTTATCGCGGAAATTCCGCAACTCGAGAGCGGGGGGACTTTGGCCGTCCAACTGGCCTGCCATGCGTTGCATCGGGGCTATTCGGCCCGATTGTACACGTACAAACTGCACCTCTTTGATCCTTCGTGGTTTCCCGCAACGCCCAAATCGCTCGCCCGCAATCTCCGCGCCCAAATGGAAGACAAGTCGGCCCCGAAACTCCACCTTGCCACCAAAGCGTATCTGGATTATTTGGCGTTGGGTGGT